>NZ_JBFRKQ010000115.1:0-10871 GCF_041469505.1 Vibrio sp. 10N.286.49.E11 | reverse complement strand
CCGCGATGAACCTTTTTTTTTGTCTGTAATTCCTTGTGTTATCTCGTTCTTTATGAACAATCAAAAAAGTCCACTGAATGTGGGCTTTGATGTAGATCTTGTCGTCTTCTAAGCTAAGCTCGAATGATCATTTGCTCGCGCTCAGGACCTACCGATACCATCACGATTGGCACACCCATCAGCTCTTCGATACGAGTAACGTAATCTTGCGCTGCTTGAGGAAGGCTCTCAAACGTGCGGCAACCCGTGATGTCTTCATCCCAGCCAGCCATATCTTCATATACGGGCTTTAGCTCAGCCGTTTGTGGCCAAATCGGGTTCTCTGTGTGCTCTCCTGAGTAAGCAGTACAGATCTTAAGCTCAGACAAACCAGACAGGCAATCGATCTTAGTTAATGCGATTTCCGTTGCAGCTTGCAGTTCAACACCGTTACGAGTTGCTACCGCGTCGAAGTAACCCATATCACGTGGGCGGCCTGTTGTTGCGCCGTATTCGTTAGAGCTTTCGCGGAAGCTGTCTTGCTCTTCCATTGCTGTTACTAGCGTGCCAGTACCAACAGACGAACTGAACGATTTAGCAACAGCGATAACACGTTCAGGACGAAGTGCAGGTAAACCGCTACCAATGCCAGCATAAGCTGCGGTTACATTCGAAGATGTTGTCCAAGGGTATTCACCGTAGACAAGGTCGCGACCTGCGCCTAACTGAGCTTCAAACAGTAGGTTTGCGTCTTGTGATTGCAGCGCTTTAAGCGGCTCAGTTACGTTGCAGATGAACGGGCGCCACGCTTTAGTTACTTCAAGTAGCCATTCTGTCATTTCAGAAGCAGTCTGGGAGAAGTCACATTGAGGGTAGAGCGCTTTAAGCTGAGGCATCTTCCAATCAAGTAGGAATTGAATACGCTGCTCTAAAATTTCAGGTTGATTCAGCCAACCGACAAGAATGCCTTTCTTCATTACACGATCGCCGTACGCTGGTGCAATGCCTTGACGTGTAGAGCCGTAAGCGCCATCGCCCAAACGCTCTTCTTCAAGCGTATCTTCAAGAGCATGTAAAGGGAGACACAGTGTCGCACGATCTGAGATCGCCATTTTCACTTTGATGCCAGCCTCTTGAACTTCTGCAATCTCTTCAGTTAGCGCAGCAGGGCTGATCACCATGCCAGGGCCAAGAACCGCCGTACAATTAGGATTAAAAATACCACTAGGTAGTTGGTGCAGTTTGAATGTACCGAAGTCATTTACCACAGTATGACCTGCATTGTTTCCGCCTTGGAAACGAATGCTAGCAGAAGCTTGGTCTGCTAAAAAATCGACGATGCGGCCTTTGCCTTCATCACCCCAGTTTGCGCCCACAACAACGATAGATGGCATAATTTTTCTCCTAACTGATTGAGGAATCATGTTAGGCCTATAAGGTGGATAAGAGAAATTAATTATCTTTATTATCTTGATAAGGATTTCATATATCCTTAAAGTCTTAAGCTACAAACGAGATTCCCTATCACGTTCGTTCCTCACTGTAGGGAATGACGATGGGGCATTCTTTACTTTTAGGGAATGATATTAGTGACACGAGAGAGAGGACATGATGCTCGATATTAATTTGTTGAAGACGTTTGTGACGCTTGCGGAGTACAAGCATTTTGGGAAAGCGGCCAATGCACTGCACATGACACAACCCAATGTGAGTTTGCACCTAAAACAACTGGAACAACAAACACGCATAAAGTTGATAGAGAGAAGCCCTTTTCAATTGACTCAAGCGGGTGAACGGCTATTGGAAACAAGCCAAAGAACGCTACTCGAACTGCAGATTTGTCAGGCCGATCTCAATGCCATTAACGACCTTAAAATAGGGACGTTAACCATTGCCGTAAGTGACATCATTTCTCGATTTTTGCTAATTCGTCCGTTCCAGAAGTTCAAAGCGCAGTATCCCGGTATTGACCTTACGCTCTTGAATACCACGTCATCTCAGGCATCGAATTTAGTTAAAAATGCTCAAGCGGATATTGGTTTTGTTATCGCCAAAGAGCAGCACAACGAGTCTTTGTATTTCACTAAGCTGCAAGAGCTTTCTTGGTGTGCGCTTGGCGATGGGTTTGATATCCGAGACTCTGATGCAGAGCTTACTTTGATTCTACTAGGTCATGATACGAGAACGCGTGACTTTATTGATGAAGGTTTACCAAGCCTTAATCTACCTAATTATAGGGTGATGGAAGTAGGGAGTGTCGATGCTCAAATCGACTGGGCAGAAGCGGGATTTGGTGTGGCTATTGTCCCGGAGTTTGCGGTATCAACCAAGCAGCACCTGCATTCGAAAGTGACACCATTGACCAACTTCTCGAGCACCAGTCTTGGTTATATTGTTCGGCAGAACCAAGTCTTGTCGAAAGCAACCAAGCAGCTGTTAGGTTGGGTGAATGATGAGATTATTTCATTGCAAAACAAATAAATACAATCATTGAGTTTGACTCAATCAGCCCACCTCGAGTGGGCTTTTTTGTCCCTGGAAAGCCTCGTTTTTACTGAATCAATAATCTTTGGAACAAACTAGCGCTCACCATCAACTATTCGTCCCGCAAATCAGAGTTTCAAAATTCATCGTTGACAAAGTTTGATAATCAAACTAAATTTCAAATTATTACTTTGATTGTCAAATTACTTGTCAATCAAAGGGCTTTTATTTGCAACGATCATCTAACCACAAACACAAGCTAAGGACGCCATTTTGAGTTTTCCAACACGTCACCAACACAACTTTTCTTCACATAACAGTCAAGGTGAGAAACGCACGTTCTATGTCCTGTTATTGACCGTCGTTACCATGGTTGTCGAAATTATTGCAGGTACTATTTACGGCTCGATGGCATTGCTTGCCGATGGTTGGCACATGGGGACGCACGCCGCAGCGTTTGGTATCACCTTATTTGCATACCGTTATGCGAAGAAACATGCCGAGAGCGAACGTTTCTCTTTCGGTACTGGCAAAGTCAGCGTGTTAGGGGGCTACACCAGCGCGATTGCATTGGGGATTGTGGCATTGTTGATGCTGGTGGAATCAGTACATCGTTTGTTTAACCCACAAGCGATTCAGTTCAATGAAGCGATCATCGTTGCTTGTATTGGTTTAACTGTGAATGTGGTGAGTATGTTTTTACTTGGCGATCACCATCATGATCACGGACACGAGCATGGCCACAATCATAGTAAGAATCACGGTCATTCACATAGCCATGAGCACGACAGCGACCATGGTCATAAACATGGCGAGCATCACGGACACCATCATGATCACAACCTACGCGCAGCCTACATGCATGTGTTGGCGGATACTCTAACTTCGCTGCTTGCGATTGTTGCGCTGCTATTTGGTAAGTTTTACGGTTGGAACTGGTTAGATGCAGCAATGGGAATGGTTGGCGCATTCGTGATTGCTAAGTGGACGATGAACCTTATGAAACAAACCAGCCCAATCCTGCTGGATGAGAATATCGACCAAGATTATCGTGACTCAGTGACCAAAACCTTAACGCCTTATGCGTCGGTCACCGATTTCCATATGTGGAAGGTGAGTGGGCATCACTATTCAGCAGCGATTACTCTTGAATCAAACAGTGATAAAACCGTCTCTGAATATAAACAAATGCTCGCCAAGTTTGATAAGATTAATCATCTTACTCTTGAAGTGCATTCAAACGACCATGCGAAATATAGAACAGCTTAACCAAATACTGACTGAGTTCTACGATAAAATGTCTTCGTGGGAGCAGTCTGTTGTCAAAGAGACGGGTTATTCCCTGGCTCAAGTACACACCATTGAAGTACTTGGTATGCATGGCGCGTTAAGAATGAAAGAGCTCGCTGAAAAGTTAGGTATCACCACGGGTACACTTACTGTTCAAATCGAAAAGCTGGTTAAAGCTGAATTGATTGAACGCCATGAACACCCAACAGATCGTCGTGCGATTGTGGTTGCCTTGACGGATGAAGGGCAGAAGATACACGTTCACCACAATCAGCTTCACTTGAATTTGGTTAATGAGCTGACGCAAGATATCGAAGAAGACGAGAAAGCGGTGTTATTGAAGTGCCTAACCAAGATGGTAAAAGCGTTTTAGCCAGCCTTGAATTCGCACCTAACTCTTTAGCTGCAAAGCGATTGACTAGAAAATCAAAAGATGGACCTGACTCGAATTGAGTAGGTCCATTTTTTTCGCCGTTTACGCTCTACTGTACAATCATCAATAGACGGATTCACTGTTTAAAAACCAAGTCAAAACCTCCAATATTGCGCTTCGCTCGTGCTCTTCTGGAGAGCCAAAAAAATGTCATCATAAATAATGCATCCAAATGTGCGTCAAAGTCTTTTAATTCAATGCCTTGTATACCATGACATTCAAGCCATTTATGTTCCGTCAAATAGCTGTCTCTCACTTTTATCATTCAACTAATGTACATGTATTCAATTTGTGTTATTGATGCTTTTATCTTTAGTGAAAAGATTCATTCTCTGTTTGAATACCATTGAGAATGTCACTGCTGGTGGGCTGAACAGTCGCTAGATTTAGTGCTCATTACTGATACAAAAAATATAACAATAACCAGGTCGCGCAAGTTGGATATCCATTCTTTGACGCGATTTATTTAGATACTCATAGTTAATTTAGTAAAGACGAGCCACGTATATGAATATAAAGAAAAAGCTCTATTCGTTGGGGATGTTCTCCATCTTCGGCATGATTTCACTGCTGTTTACCACATCACAATTTGCAGACACCACCGCTCAAATGAGCGAAGCCAAACAAATTACCAAAGAGCTTGAAGTGCGTTTGTTCAACCTTCGCCGTAACGAGAAAGATTTTTTACTGCGTAGCGATATGAAATACCTCGACAAGTTCGACGTAAACTACAACAAATTCTTAGCGTCTGAATCTGAGCTAGATACAGTGCTCAGTGATTTAGGTTTAGCCAACAGCACACACTTACGTGAAGACATCGAAACTTACCACACCAGCTTTGTTAACTTAGTTAAAGCGAGCGAAGTCTATGGGCTATCACGTGACAAAGGTATGCTAGGCGAGTTTCATGTTTTGCTCGATAACATCAGCGCGACAGCCAGTGCGGAACAAAAAATCGAGCTTTACCTGTTCAATGACTTAATTGAGAAGGGGGAGTTTGACCCGAGTGTTCTTTCTATAACTTCAAATATGAGTAGCTCAGCGGCTTTGATAGACGCTGCTCGCCAAGTGGTTGAGCAAAAGCGAGTGATTGGCTTGAAGCACAACGAAGGTCTGCTTGGGCAAGCTCGCTCGGGTTCTCATGCTATCGAAACTCAATTTAAAGAGTTCTCCGCGGTGCTAGACCAACAAACGCAGCAAGAGATGGACAAGCTATCGCTGATCAACAACATCCTTTGCGTCACGCTACTCGTGTCGATCATTCTGTTCAGCTGGTTAATCGTCCGTTCTATCATTGGTAAAATTGAGTCACTGCTTTCGGTGATTCGTAACATCGTTGATTCTAACGACGTGTCTATTCGTTCGCACCTTGATGGCAAAGACGAACTCAGCACTTTAGGCCAATACTTCAACCAACTGTTGGATCAACTGGAAGGGCTTATCGCTGCCTCTCAATCTAAGTCACTGCAACTGACACAAAGCACATCGAACATGCATGATGAGCTAGAGTCAGTAATCAAACAGTTTGAAGTTCAAGCAAATCACACATCTACAATGACAACGTCAGTTCAAGAGATGGTACTCACCATTGGCGAGATCTCTGAAAGCACATCGGTTGCCGCTGAAGGTGTACATCAAGCGAAAGTGAATGCCGATAAAGGCCGTGAAGTGGTGGTTGAAACCATCAGCAACATCACCCAGTTGTCTGAACGTCTTTCAAGCAGCCAAGATTCGATCAGTTCACTGAACCATCATGTTGACCAGATCGGCGATGCAGTAAACATCATCCAAGGCATTGCAGAACAAACTAACCTATTGGCATTGAACGCAG
The DNA here is from genome assembly GCF_041469505.1 of Vibrio sp. 10N.286.49.E11. Classification (NCBI taxonomy): domain Bacteria; kingdom Pseudomonadati; phylum Pseudomonadota; class Gammaproteobacteria; order Vibrionales; family Vibrionaceae; genus Vibrio; species Vibrio sp. 10N.286.49.E11. Next base: position 4,854 of record NZ_JBFRKQ010000115.1, on the reverse strand, counting down.
CAATTGAAGCAGCACGTGCGGGTGAACAAGGTCGTGGCTTTGCGGTAGTTGCCGATGAAGTACGCGCACTAGCAAGCAGAACGCATCAATCGACCACAGAGATAACTTCAGTGGTGAGTGCAATTCAAAGCCAGATGCAGGCGTCGATGGCAGAGATTGGCGAGTGTAATCAACAAGGTCAACTAACGCTGAAAGATTCGGAAGAGCTGGATGCGAGCTTGCAACTTATCTTGAGCGACATGGAAAGCATCCAAGGTAATTCAGAACGTATTGCTTCAGCGATTGAAGAGCAGGGCGCAGTAATGGCGCAAGTGAGTGACTCAATTACTGAGCTGAACACTATCTCGAACGACAATAACGCTTCGGCGCAGCATTGCTTAGTTGAAGTGGACAAGGTAGCAGAGCAAGCGAACGATATGGACCAAGCGGTCGCGCAGTTCAAGACTTCATAAACAACATAGAACTTACTAAAACAAAAGGCGTGGATCATCTACGCCTTTTTTGTGCCTGAAATTCAAATAGATAAATGACGAGAATAAAAAACGGCCCGATCTGGGGGAAGATCTGGGCCGTTATATTACGTATTAAAGGGGGGACTACTTATTTCGGCCTTCCAGCACATCCAGTGCCAGTTCAACCGCTTTATCAATATTGTCGCATCCCGCTAACTTACCTGAGCTGATAGGACCAAGCACATTAGCGTATAACGAGAGCTGCTTGTTAAATGGCAGGCTCAACTGCTCATATAAACGCTGGCGAATCTCGGCATGTTGCTCAGGAGCGTGAGCAGCAAGGCTTTTCAAAGTGTCATAAACAAGAGTGGTGGTAGTGTTCATTCGTCTCTTTATCATTAAGTGGGAGGCGCTTATTTTATAATCTTTTCGTATTCTTTTACTGTGACATAAGTCATACAATATTATTAATGTGTTTATCTTTTCAATCTAATGAGAATAAGGCATTCCAAAATAGACTTAAGTATCTGTGAAATATAACTAAAATAATGACAGACTATCGAACACACAAACGAATTGGCGCGTTTCTGGCAAACGGTTAAATCTATAGGAAGAGGAACAACATGCACTACGACGTATTCAACGGAGACGCAGATGGCATAATCGCGTTGTTACAGCTGCGATTAAGTGAGCCAAGAGAGAGCGTGCTCATTACTGGTGTTAAGCGTGATATTAAGTTGGTCTCTCAAGTTGTTACTCAAACTATGGAGCCGGGTAAGCAAGGTGATGTTTCTTCCGTTACCGTTTTAGATGTATCGATGGAGAAAAACCTGCCTGCACTGCACTCACTGCTAGACGCAAACATCAATGTATTTTATTGCGATCACCACCGAACAGGGGATGTCCCAACTTCTAGTCATTTAGATACTCTGATTGATACCGCGCCAGAGAGCTGCACGAGCTTGCTGATTAACCAGAAGCTGAATGGTGCGCATGTGGCTTGGGCAATCGCAGCTGCCTTTGGCGACAATCTAAAAACGGTGGCGGCGCGGCTAGCGGATGAAAATGGATTCGCTCAATCTCAAAAAGAGTTTCTAGAAGAGCTAGGTACCTTGATTAACTACAACGGTTACGGTTCGTCACTCAGTGATTTGCATTTCACGCCAGCTGAGCTCTACGAAACCCTTTATCAATACCCGAACCCGTTTGATCTTTTGGATGATAAAGACTCGGTGTTTTATCGACTGCGAGCTGCTTATCAAAATGATTGCCAGCAGTTATCAAACCTTGCTCCTGTTTATGAAAGTGAAGTCGCACGTGTGTTTGAACTACCAGGCGAGACTTGGGCAAGGCGCATCAGTGGCGTATTTGGTAATGAAATCGTTAATCAAGATCCAAACCGAGCGCAAGCAGTATTAACGAAAAACCAAGACGGCGAGTCTTACACGGTGAGCTTACGTGCGCCATTATCAAATAGAACGGGTGCAGACGAAATTTGCTCAAGTTTTGCGACTGGCGGAGGAAGAAAAGCAGCGGCTGGAATTAATCAACTTAATGAACTTGATAAGGTGAATTTTATTTCACTATTGGATGCATATTATTCATCTGGCACTGACGGTTAACTGAAAAACTCCCGACGTATACATTCAAAATCCTACAAATTCTTGCTCCTATATTCCGTTATACGTGTGTATTGCTAGCACATGTATGATGGCTATATCCAAGCTGTTTTAGTGATATCACTCGCAATGGTATCTGGTCTTAGGTCAGTAATTACGGCGTATTTGGGATGATTTTTGCCGATTTAAAGTTTATTTTTTCCTATCGGTGATTTTTTATATTTTTGGTTAATTATCTTAGTGAATTAAGGTTGATCAAATATTTATATGGTCAATGCATTCAGCCGAAAATAACAGTTTTTAGCATTTCAATTTGAATGAAAAGTCAAAATCATATTGATTCTGATATTCAATCTGTGACTTAAAATCACAAGTTTAATCAAAGGTCATCTTTTCCTATAAATTCCATTACTTCTCTATAAATATTCATGATTACAATGAATTGGTTCGGTTGTGATTGGCACAGCTGTTAAGTAAGGAAGTGGGACTAATGTTGAAACGTAAAGCTCTACAATTAGCAGTATCGCTCGGCATGGCGGCAATGTCTGGCGCTGTTTATGCGAATGGTTCAGATATGACGAATCCAGACTCTGGCGTGGTGGTTGGCTATTGGCATAACTGGTGTGACGGTGGCGGCTACCAAGGTGGTAATGCGCCATGTGTGACGCTGGATGAAGTGAACCCAATGTACAACATCGTGAATGTGTCATTCATGAAGGTCTACGATGTGGCTGATGGTCGAATCCCAACTTTTAAACTGGACCCAACCATTGGGCTTTCAGAACAACAATTTATTGACCAAATCTCGGAACTCAACAAGCAAGGTCGCTCTGTGCTGTTGGCTTTAGGTGGTGCGGATGCACACGTAGAGCTAGAAACCGGTGATGGAAGAGCCTTTGCTGATGAGATTATCCGTCTAACTGAGCGTTACGGTTTCGATGGCCTAGATATTGACCTTGAACAAGCAGCCGTAACCGCAGCAAACAATCAAACCGTGATTCCTGATGCTCTTAAGTTGGTAAAAGACCACTACCGTGCTGAAGGTAAAAACTTCCTTATTACTATGGCGCCTGAGTTTCCGTATCTCACGACAGGCGGTAAGTACGTTCCTTATATCGATAATCTAGAAGGCTACTACGACTGGATTAACCCACAATTTTACAACCAAGGTGGCGATGGTATCTGGGTTGAAGGCGTGGGTTGGATTGCTCAAAACAACGATGCGTTAAAAGAAGAATTCATCTACTACATTTCTGATTCGCTTATCAACGGAACGCGTGGCTTCCACAAAATCCCACATGACAAGCTCGTGTTTGGTATTCCTTCAAGTATCGATGCTGCAGCGACAGGTTTTGTGCAAGAGCCACAAGATTTATACGACGCATTTGATAGCCTAACGGCGCAAGGCCAACCGCTACGTGGTGTAATGACTTGGTCTATTAACTGGGACATGGGCACCAACAAAAACGGCCAACAATACAACGAGCAGTTTATTAAAGACTACGGCCCGTTTGTACACGGTCAAGTAACGCCACCACCAGTAGAGGGTGAGCCTGTTCTTAAAGGTGTCGAAAATACGCGTGTTCTTCACGGAACAACGTTTGATCCTATGGATGGCGTAACGGCAACAGACAAAGAAGACGGCGATCTAACGTCATCAATCGATGTTGAAGGATACGTCGAAACCAGTGTTATTGGTACTTACGTTCTAACTTACCGAGTGAAAGACAGCGATGACAACGAAACCACTAAAGCAAGAACGGTAGAGGTTTACAGCCAGAAGCCAGTATTTAATGGCGTATCTGACACAACCGTTGTGTTGGGAACTGCGTTTGATGCTATGGCAGGCGTGACGGCGAATGATGCTGAAGATGGCGATCTAACAAGCACCATCACACACACTGGCAGTGTCGATGTAAATGAAATCGGCAACTACACGCTTGTGTATAGTGTAACAGATAGCGCGAACCAAACTGTAACCGCTGACCGTAAAGTGTCTGTAACTGATGGTTCTAACTGTGCTGCTGCATGGGATGCCGACACCGTTTATGTTGAAGGTGACCAAGTATCTCATGACGGTTCAACGTGGGGAGCAGGTTGGTACACTCGCGGCGAAGAGCCAGGAACAACAGGTGAGTGGGGCGTTTGGAGAAAAGTTTCAGATTCTTCATGTGGTGGTAACCCAGATCCGGGCGATGACTTAGAGCTTTCGGTTTCAGGACTTCAATCACAATATGCGCCAGATAACGGCAACGTGCGTTTAGATCTGACACTGACATCAAATGAAGCATTAGATGTTACCGCTATGGTGATCAACAGTGCAGGTACTGTGGTTGAGCAAACTAAGGTTAACGTAACGGACAGCCGTGCTATTACCATCGACTTATACGATGTAGCGGAAGGGCAATATGCACTTGAAGTAGTCGGTAAAGCATCTGACGGTGAAATGGTGATGGTAAACGATTCGTTCGCTGTTAAAGACGGTGGCGGAACAACACCTCCTCCAGGTGATTACCCTCCATATGAAGCGGGCACAAACTACGCAGCGGGTGACATTGTGGTCGGCAGCGATAATGGCTTGTACGAATGTAAGCCTTGGCCATACACGGCATGGTGTGCAAGCGCGTCTTACGCTCCAGCAGATAGCCAATACTGGCAAGATGCTTGGACAAAGCTGTAGTCTGATAGCTCAACGCTAGCAATATAAAGTAGACGATCAAAGAGAGGCCATTGTGCCTCTCTTTTTTATGGTGCGCCGAGCACGGCGTTGATCTAGGAGGTGA
>NZ_JBFRKQ010000114.1:0-11962 GCF_041469505.1 Vibrio sp. 10N.286.49.E11 | reverse complement strand
GCCAGAGCCAGAGCCAGAGCGCCAATTTTCGAGTCACCACTCTAGCTACGCAGAAATACGCGCGGCTGAGTTTGAGGTTCCTAACCTTGAAGATGTTCAGAAACTACTCAGCCGTTTAGAGGCGACCAATGTTGTTGATGAACTGAACCTTGATGAGTTGATGGATCAGAACACCCAGAAAATCGCCCAGCAAGCAGACATGCAAATGTTTGATGCCGCGGTTGAGTCTGTTCAAGTGTTCGAAGAGCCAGAGATTCAGGATTGGAATCTTCCAGAACCCGATTTATCAATTGTTGTAGAGCCACCTGTTGAATCGCAGCAAATTGAAGAGTTACAAGCTGAATCGTTGGAGACGGAACAAGTAGAAGTTAAGGCTGTTGAGCCTGAACTTGACGTTCCTGATCCCGAGACAGTTATTGAACCCGAAACTCAAGCAGGAGGTGCTGACCAGTTTACCTCTTGGGAAAGTACGGTTCGCAAAGAAGACTTTCAAGTCTTGTATTTTGATGTAAACGGCGTGACCTTTGCGGTGCCACTTGATGAGCTTGGCGGCATCCATCGCCTTGAAGAGTTAAGTCATATCATTGGTAAGCCAGCTTGGTATTTGGGTTTACAAACCAACCGTGATAGTCAGCTAGATGTGGTCGACACCGCAAAATGGGTGATGTCTGAGAAACTATCAGGTGACGAATACAAAGAAAACTATCAATATATAGTGATGCTTGGAGAGAGCTTGTGGGGCCTGGCGGGCACAGAGCTCAAAGGCACCGAGCTACTTAATACAGACAAAGTACGTTGGCGAGAAATGGCAGGGAAACGCCCATGGCTCGCTGGTATGGTAAAAGAAAAAATGTGTGCTTTGATTCATGTTGAAGCATTAATCGCCATGCTAAACGCAGGGCTAGATGTAAAAGCATTAAGCTAGTAATAAGCATTGGGCTAACAATAAGCATCAAGTTAATAATAGTGGTCGGTAACGACGGCAAGAGGATTATCTATGTCTCATATGAGTGAAGTTGAAGTAAGAAAAGAGCAAACGAATGATGAAGTACTTCAATGGGTGACTTTCCAGCTAGAAGAAGAAACTTACGGCATCAACGTAATGCAAGTACGTGAAGTACTACGTTACAGCGAAATTGCTCCAGTACCGGGTGCTCCAGATTACGTTCTAGGTATTATTAACCTACGTGGTAACGTTGTTACTGTTATCGACACTCGTTCTCGCTTTGGTTTGATGCAAGGTGAAATCACAGACAACACTCGTATCATCGTTATTGAATCTGAGCGTCAAGTAATTGGCATTCTAGTAGATAGCGTTGCTGAAGTGGTTTACCTGCGTTCTTCTGAAATCGACACAACGCCAAGTGTTGGTACTGATGAAAGTGCTAAGTTCATCCAAGGTGTAAGTAACCGAGATGGCAAGCTACTTATCTTAGTAGATCTAAACAAACTACTAAGCGAAGACGAATGGGATGAGATGGCTCACCTGTAATGTTTGAAGCGCTTCCTTTAAGCCCTGTCGCTCTGATATCAGGCGTTGGGGTTTTTACGTTATTTATCCTGATTTTGATTAGCAAAGTAAAACGTGCGATTCAAAAGCAGCTCGATCAGTCACGCCTGCAAGTTCGTAACTTGGACAAAGAGCTTCAAAAATCGAGTAAGCAATTACTTGAGGTTCGCTCTGTTGTGGTTGGCCTTGGCCAGAAAGTGACTGAACAACAAGATCTTATCAAACATTTGAATGAACGTATTGTTGAGCTGGAACATGCGGATACCGATGGACGTTTGTACACACGTGCAACGAAAATGGTTCAGCTTGGCGCTGGGATTAACGAGTTAATTGAAGAATGTGAATTACCCAAAGCAGAAGCTGAGCTGATGATGTCTCTGCAGAACAAGCTTGCTGGTAAAGAGAAAATTCCTTCATTACGAAGCGACCCTTCATCGTACGATCAGCAACCCGATGCCTCTCGCGATCGCAGAGACCCGCCTCGACGTCGTTAAATTGAGCGCTTAATTCGTATTGAGCGATTGATGTTTATTACGTATTCCTCTTAAAAGAAGCTTCGGCTTCTTTTTTTATGCCTGTCCGATCTATATAGAACGATGTTTATAAGTGCTTGTATCTACGACAATATCTTGTTTGTTGATGAAAATGTGTAAATTGTGATGAGGTGGTAACAGTTTCTTACCGACTTTGTTCTATCGAAAACGCCTAGTCCTGTTTTGTCACCATGTTGGTGTGCTACTATAGTGCTCTCATTACTCGACTAAATTTACCTATGCTAGAAGTCTCAAATTTAACTGCTATTCGTGACGACAGGATTCTGTTTGAATCGTTGTCTTTTCAATTGAAACCAGGTGAGCTGGTTCAAGTTGAAGGTCGTAACGGTACCGGGAAAACGACACTCCTTAGGATCATTACTGGCTTAGGCGATCGCGATGACGGCACTATCTCTTGGGACGGTGAGTCTATTGAATCGAGTCGAGATGTTTATCATCAAAATTTACTTTTTCTTGGTCACCAAACAGGCGTAAAGCGCGAGCTTAGTGCTTATGAGAATCTGAGCTTTTATCAGTCGATTCACAGTGGCGGTACCAGCAAAGAAGAGCTTTATCACGCGCTGGCTCAAGTCGGGCTTGCGGGCAGAGAAGACGTACCTGCGGGGCAACTTTCAGCAGGCCAACAACGCCGAGTTGCGTTGGCTCGCCTTTGGTTGAGCAAGCAAATGTTGTGGATTCTTGATGAGCCGCTGACTGCCATTGATAAGCAGGGCGTGAAAGTTCTCGAATCTCTTTTTTCTCAGCATGCAGGCAACGGTGGCATTGTGTTGTTAACCACACACCAAGATATGTTTGCTGATAGCCCGAAACTAAGAAAAATAAAGTTGGGTGAGTAATATGATCTCTTCAATGACCACGATTATCCGACGCGAACTGCTTATCGCGTTTCGACGTCAAGCGGATATCTTTAACCCTTTGTGGTTCTTCATCATTGTTATCACGCTTTTCCCTTTGAGTATTGGCCCAGAGCCAAACCTACTTGCGCGTATTGCTGCGGGTATTGTTTGGGTGGCCGCTTTGCTCTCTGCATTGCTCTCTTTAGAGCGTCTTTTCCGTGATGATTTTCAAGATGGCGCCCTTGAACAGATGATGCTGATGCCAATCCCGTTGCAGTTGGTAGTATTGTCCAAAGTCATAGCACACTGGTTGTTGACCGGGTTACCATTGATTTTAATCAGCCCATTATTGGCTGTTTTGTTGTCTTTAGATTTTGATACATGGCTCTCAGTTGTGTTGACCTTGCTGGTAGGAACACCCGCATTGAGTTTTATTGGTGCGATTGGTGTTGCGTTAACCGTTGGGTTACAGAAGGGCGGAGTCCTGTTAAGCCTGTTAATCTTGCCGCTTTACATCCCCATTTTAATCTTCGCGACGTCAGCAATTGACGCTGCGGCTTTGGGCGTTGCATACAACGGTCAATTGGCGGTGCTTGGGGCAATGTTAATGGGTGCGATGACTATGACGCCTTTTGCGATCAGTGCCGCACTTAGAGTAAGTGTGAACTGATTGGGGTTCCGTTATCGTATAGCCAATGTGAACCAAATGTGTCGATTGGACTCATAGAGTCAATAAAACTGAAAGCAAGACAAATAAAATTATTATAATTATAGCTTTAATAGCTGTAAGCAATATGAAGTAAGAGTGAGATTACAACATGTGGAAATGGCTCCATCCCTATGCCAAAGCAGAAACCTCTTATCAGCTTGCTGGTAAACTTTTGCCATGGTTTTCGATCCTAGCGCTATTGTGTCTATCCGTCGGTACCGTGTGGGGGCTTGCATTTGCGCCTTCTGATTACCAACAAGGCGATAGCTTCCGTATCATCTACATCCATGTTCCGTCTGCAATCTGGTCGATGGGCGTTTACATGTCGATGGCGATTGCTGCCTTTATCGGTTTGGTATGGCAGGTAAGGCTATCAGACATGGCCGCACTGGCGATGGCACCGATTGGCGCTGTGTTTACCTTCATTGCGTTACTAACTGGCGCAGTTTGGGGTAAACCAATGTGGGGTGCTTGGTGGGTTTGGGATGCGCGTTTAACCTCAGAGCTGATTCTTCTATTCCTATACTTGGGTGTGATCGCACTACACCACGCTTTTGACGACCAAAAAACAGCAGCGAAAGCGGCGGGTATCTTGGCTATCGTAGGCGTGATTAACCTCCCTATCATTCACTTCTCTGTAGAGTGGTGGAATACACTTCATCAAGGCGCGACCATTACTAAGTTCGCAAAACCTTCGATCTCAAGTGACATGCTATGGCCGCTTCTTCTTAACATCTTCGGCTTCGCTTTCTTCTTTGGCGCTTTAACCATGATTCGTTTCCGTAACGAAATCATCAGTAAAGAAAGCCATCGTCCATGGGTTCGCAAGCTTGCGGCTGATAAAGCGTAGTAGGGTAGGTATTTATGTATTTTGAATCTTTGAGTGATTTCTTTGCCATGGGCGGTTATGCATCATACGTATGGAGTGCATTTGGAATCACATTTCTCTCGATGATTATCTTACTGGTGGTAAGCGTTCGTCGTGGTAAGCAATTACTAACTGAAGTACAAGCTAAGGTTGATCGCCAAGCTCGTATCGATGCAGCAAAAAATATGGAGAACACTCTATGAACCCAAGACGCAAAAAGAGGCTGGGCATTGTCTTAGCGATCTTTTTTGGTATCAGTGCAACTGTTGGATTAATGGTTTACGCACTTAACCAGAACATGGATCTGTTCTACACACCAACTGAACTTGTTAATGGTAAAGATGGTAAAAAACCAGAGGTTGGCCAACGCCTACGTATTGGTGGCATGGTTGTCGTAGGCTCTGTAAGCCGTGACAACGAATCACTACGAGTAAGCTTTGATTTGGCAGATGTAGGTCCTAAAGTAACAATTTTATACGATGGCATCCTTCCTGATCTTTTCCGTGAAGGCCAAGGTATTGTTGCTCAGGGTGTCCTTAAAGATGCGACGACAATCGAAGCGTTTGAGGTGTTGGCAAAGCACGATGAAGAGTACATGCCTTCTGAAGTTGCGGAAGCAATGAAGAAAACCCATGAGCCTTTGCAATACACGACTGAACAAAAAGAAGGAAATGCTCAATGATAGCCGAGATCGGCCATTTTGCGATGATCCTGTCCTTGGGACTTGCATTGCTGCTAAGCGTGCTCCCATTGTATGGAGCCGCTCGAAATAACACATTATTGATGAACAGCGCACGACCGTTGTCGTGGGGTATGTTCGGATTCTTAGCGATTTCGTTCTTTATCTTGTGTTACGCGTTTTACACAAATGATTTTACGATTCAATACGTAGCAAGTAACTCAAACAGCCAACTACCTTGGTACTACCGAATTACGGCGGTTTGGGGTGCGCACGAAGGTTCATTACTGCTTTGGGTTCTCATCCAAGCGGGTTGGACTGTAGCAGTAGCGACATTCAGTCGTGGTATGCCTCAAGAGTCTGTGGCTCGCGTTTTGGCTATCATGGGTCTGATTACTGTCGGCTTCTTGCTGTTCATTATCGTGACGTCTAACCCGTTCTTACGTACATTGCCTTTCTTCCCTGTTGATGGCCGTGACCTGAACCCACTACTGCAAGATCCGGGTTTGATTATTCACCCGCCAATGCTTTACATGGGTTATGTAGGTTTCTCTGTTGCGTTCTCTTTCGCAATCGCTTCTCTAATGAGTGGTCGTCTTGATACGGCATGGGCTCGTTGGTCGCGTCCTTGGACAATCGCAGCTTGGTTATTCCTAACGGTAGGTATCGCACTAGGTTCATGGTGGGCTTACTACGAACTTGGCTGGGGTGGCTGGTGGTTCTGGGATCCAGTAGAAAACGCTTCATTCATGCCTTGGTTGGCTGGTACTGCTCTAATGCACTCACTAGCGGTAACTGAGAAGCGTGGCACATTTAAAGCTTGGACAGTACTGCTGGCTATCTCTGCATTCTCGCTAAGCTTACTAGGGACATTCTTAGTTCGTTCGGGCATCTTGGTATCGGTTCACGCATTCGCGTCGGATCCTGCTCGTGGTATGTTTATTCTAGGTTTCCTAGTCTTTGTTATCGGTGGTTCACTGCTGTTGTTTGCTATTAAAGGCGCATCGGTTCGTGTTCGCGGTAACTTCGATCTGGTTTCTCGTGAAAACGCACTGCTTGGTAACAACATCTTACTGATTGCAGCGCTTGTCGTTGTGTTAGTAGGTACGCTACTGCCATTAGTTCACAAACAGTTAGGCTTGGGCTCGGTATCTATCGGTGCACCATTCTTTGATATGTTGTTCTTCTGGTTAATGATCCCGTTCTCGTTCCTGCTTGGTATCGGTCCTCTGATCCGATGGAAACGTGACAACCTGTCTAAGCTTGTTAAACCAATGCTGATTTCAGGTGCACTCTCACTTGGCTTGAGTGCGCTAATGGTTGCTCTATTGGCTGACCGCTTCAGTGGTACTGCGTTTGCTGGTTGGGTAATGGCGTTCTGGATCATCTTCATGCACGGCTTTGAGCTGCATGAGCGTGCGACTCACCGTCATACATTCTTGAAAGGTCTAACTAAGCTACCTCGTAGCCACTGGGCAATGATGTGTGGTCACATAGGTTTAGCCGTGACAGTGATTGGTATCGCGATGGTGCAAAACTACAGCATCGAACGTGATGTACGTCTGGCGCCAGGTGAAAGCTACCAGCTTGAAGAATACAGCTTCCTGTTTACAGGGGTTCGTGACAAAGATGGTCCTAACTACGATGGTTACATTGCTGACTTTGAAATTACTAAAGAAGGCAAATACATCAACACGCTTCACGCTGAAAAACGTTTCTACACCACAGCTAAGTCTATGATGACAGAAGCAGCGATTGACCGTGGCGTAACGCGCGACCTTTACATTGCAATGGGTGAACGTTTAGACGACAACAAATCTTGGGCTGTACGTATCTACTACAAACCATTTGTACGTTGGATCTGGGCAGGTTCTTTGATTATGTCGATTGGTGGCGCTATTGCTATCAGTGACCGTCGTTACCGTTTCCGTAAGCCAATCAAAAAGTCGGCTCAAGAGCAGGAGGCTTAATTCGAATGAACAAGAAGATTTTATTCATTCCATTGATTGCGTTCATGGTTCTAGCTGGAATCTTTGCAACGCAATTAATGCGCAACCAGTCGGGCGATGACCCAACTAAGCTAGAATCCGTATTGATTGGTAAGCCTGTTCCTGAGTTTGGTCTAGAAGACTTAGAACAACCAGGTAAGTTTCATGATCAAGCGATCTTTAAAGGCGAGCCACTGCTTCTTAACGTGTGGGCGACTTGGTGTCCTACTTGTTATGCAGAGCACTCTTACCTGAACAAGCTTGCGGATCAAGGCGTTAAGATCATTGGTCTTAACTACAAAGATGATCGCAACAAAGCGGTTGGTTGGCTAAAAGAGTTGGGTAACCCGTACCTAATTAGCCTGTTTGATGGTAATGGCATGCTAGGCCTTGACCTTGGCGTGTATGGCGCGCCTGAAACTTTCCTAATCGATGCTAACGGCGTAGTTCGCTACCGCCATGTTGGTGACGTGAACCCAACCAACTGGGCATCGACGCTTGAGCCGATGTATCAAGAGTTGTTGGAGGAATCGAAATGATTAGAAAGGCACTGATTACTCTATTCGCTACGTTCGCAATTTCAGCGACTGTTTCTGCTGCGCCTATCGAGTTCCATGAATTTGATACCGTAGATCAAGAACAGCAGTTCAAAGAGTTGAGTAATACGCTACGTTGCCCTAAATGTCAGAACAACACGATTGGTGATTCGAATGCTGAGCTAGCGGTCGACTTACGCCAAAAAGTGTACGAGATGACAAAAGACGGCAAGTCTGAGCAAGAAATTATTGATTACATGATTGCTCGTTACGGTAACTTTGTAACGTACAACCCGCCACTGACCTTAGCTACATCGATCCTTTGGATTGGTCCGTTTGCGGTTGTTGTGTTTGGATTTGGTTTGATTATTTTACGAAGCAGAAAGTCAAAATCAAAAGCAGCAGTAGAGTCAGATAAAGACTGGGATGCAGACAAAGAAGCTCGCTTAAAAGCGTTACTCGATGAAGAGAACGACGGAGATAAGAAGTAATGACTCTATTTTGGATTTCTACCATTATCCTTTCGCTAGCGGCAATTTTCTTAATTGTTCTGCCTTTCATTAACAAGAAGGCAAACAATGACGAGATGCTTCGCGACGAGTTGAATAAAGCGTTCTATAAAGACCGTCTTGTCGAGTTAGAAGTAGAAGCAGAGGAAGGTCTTGTTGATAACCAACAAGAACTGATCGCTGATTTGAAACAGTCTCTGCTTGATGATGTTCCTGCACAAGAAGAGACGAAGAAAACTCAAATCTCTACTCTTGGTGTGGTTGTACCGTCGATCATTCTTGTCGTGGCTGTGACTTATGGTATGTACTTTAAGTTCGGTGCATTGGACAAAGTTCAACACTGGCAAGAAGTGAGCTCGAACCTTCCTGAGTTGTCTAAAAAGCTAATGTCATCGGAAGGTGGTGCACTAACGGATGATGAACTGGAAGATTTGACTCTGGCGCTTCGTACTCGTCTGCATTACCAACCAAAAGATTCAACAGGTTGGTTACTACTCGGTCGTATTGCACTGGCTAACCGTGATGCTGAAACAGCAAAAGATTCTATGGAACGAGCTTACAAGCTTGAACCTAAGAATGAAGATGTTCAGTTAGGTTTCGCACAAGCACTGATGCTTTCACCTGATGAAGCGGATCAAAACCAAGCTCGTTTGATTTTGAGCCGTTTGATTCAAAACGATTACGTAGACCTTCGTGTGTTCTCACTGCTAGCGTTCGATGCATTTGAGCGTCAAGACTATCCAGGTGCTGTGAAGTACTGGAGCATCATGCAACAGATGATTGGTCCACAAGACAGTCGCTATGAAATGCTTTCGCGCAGTATTGAAAGTGCTCAGAAGAAAATGGGCGACACTATGGGTGTCGACCAAGGTAAGACTGTTGCTGTAACGCTCGATCTATCTGCAGACGTGAATGCTGACCCTAACTCAGTGTTAATTGTGTCAGTACACAGAGCTGATGGTTCTCCAATGCCTATCGCAGCGGCACGCTACCCACTAGGGACTTTCCCTCGTACGGTTGTGCTAGATGACGGCAACAGCATGCTGGAAGGGCAAGAGCTGTCTAGCCTTGAAACACTGATGGTTAGAGCTAGGCTTGATACAGACGGCAACGTTTCAACTCGCGAAGGTGATTGGTACGGTGAAAGTGAAGTGGTTGAATTGGGCGCTCCAGTTACCATTGATATCAATAAGCAATATTAATCATCACTTTGCATAGGTGTTATCTATTCCGATTTGCAGATAAACGGTATAGACTTAGCCAAACAATTGAGGCCAGCGATTGCTGGCCTTTTTTATTATTTGAATTCCTTATGGAAAAGGTGATATGTCTGTCAGTGTTTTAAGACTCTCGAGTTTACTTTTTATCGCAAGCTTAACGGTTGGGTGTTCAAGCGCGCCGGACGAAAGTGTTGACGATGATAACCTCGAAACCTCTGAATACGTCGAAGAGTCCCACTCCAATGATCCTTTTGAAGGTTTCAACCGAGCGATGTGGGATATCAACTACGAATATCTAGATCCTTACTTAGTTCGCCCTGTTTCCCTCGCTTATGTTGACTACACCCCTGTGCCAGTGCGTTCTGGTATCTCCAATTTCCTAGCCAACTTAGACGAACCATCAAGCATGGTGAATAACCTTATTATGGGCAATGGTGAAAAAGCACTCGACCATTTCAATCGTTTTTGGATTAACTCAACGATTGGTTTGTTAGGCTTAATCGATATTGCTAGTGAAGCAGGGATCACCAAGTACGATGATAAGTCGTTCTCTGATGCGATTGGTCATTACGGGGTAGGGAATGGTCCCTACTTCATGGTGCCGGGTTATGGCCCAATAACAACGCGTGAAGTAACTGAAACCGTTGATGGTATGTATGTGCCTCTGTCTTTCTTGAACTTCTGGGCTAGCTTAGGAAAGTGGGCATTCGAAGGCATGGAAACTCGTGCTCAGTTAGTGTCACAAGAAGCGCTGTTGGATGACTCGCCAGATCCATATGCGTTAACGCGAGATGTTTATATTCAACGTCGTGACTTTAAAGCCGAGATCGAGCCTGAAGAGGTCGACCTTGAAGAAGAAGATTTGATCGATGGTTATCTAGAAGATTACTAGAAACATGATTTAGAAAATCGATAAAAGAAAGGCTCGATGTTGATGCAACATCGAGCCTTTTTAATGCTTTCTACTTTTAGGGAGGTAGATTAGAAGCGGTAGTTAGCTTGGATACCTACTAGCCAGATGCTACCTGTTACTTCACCTTCGAAGTCACCACCAAATGGTGCAGAACTTGCGTCATCTTCAACCATTTTTGCGTCTTTAGCTAGAATGTAAGTGAAGCCAGCATCTAGAGTTAGTTGCTCAGACCATTGGTAGCCAGCACCAATGCTTAACCAAGTGCGGTCTGTTTCTGGGATCGTTGCCGTACGGTGCTCATCGCTTACCGCTGAAGTATCGTATGCGATACCAGAGCGTAGAGCTAACTTAGGCGTCATTTGGTAAGTAGTACCAAGAGCAAAGCGGTAGTTATCTTCCCAGTTCTCTTGCTTGATATCTTGAGTTCGAGCAGGACCGAATTCAGGGATGTCAGCTACTAGTTCTTTAAAGCTGCTCCAGTTAGTCCAGTTAACGCTCGCATGTACAGCGACCTTATCTGATAGTTGATGGAAGCTTGCTAGCTCGGCGGTAGCTGGCAATGCAAGTTGCATTGAGCCGTTATATTTTGACTTCACAGGAGTACCTAAAGCGCCAGCAACAGCATCAAAAGCGACACCATTTGCGTGGCCTTCAAGCGTTAGGTCTACTTCTGACTTGTAGGTAAAACCAAGGCGGTTGTTTTCATTGATCTGCCAAGCGGTACCAACTTGCCAGCCCCACGCTGTGTCATCACCTTCCATGTATTTTAAAGCTGTACCTTGAGGCATAGGAACTAGAGAGTTAACTGTAGATACCGCTCCAAAGCTACCTTCAGCCATGATGTAACGAATACCACCACCAATAGATACGCTTTCAAGTACTTGGTAAGCCGCGTTTAGGTTTAGCTCCATCGTAGTAACACTTGCTTCGTTACCGTGGTTTGCGCCACCAAAGTCTTTACCTAGGTCTGTTTCCATACCGTAGTTAGTGCCAGCAGCAAAGCCTAATGCGAACTTGTCGTTGTACTTATGAGAAACATAAAAGTTTGGAATTACTGCGCTATGTGCAAAATCGCTAGAGTTAGATGAGGACTTAGCGCCAGTAAAAGCAGACGTAGAAGTGCCATCGATATCAATGTTAGGGTCAACATAGATAGCGCCAACAGAAACTTGTGTGCCTTCTAGATAAGTCAGCATTGCAGGGTTACGCCATTGTGAACCAGCGTTGTCTGCGATTGCTGCTTCACCAGCGTATGCGCGGCCTAGGCCTGTTGCTGAGTATTCTGCTAGTTGAAAGCCTGCCGCGTGAGTCACGGTAGAAGTCGAAAGTAGTCCAACTGCCACTGCAGCAGATAGAAGAGTCTTATTCATTTTCATTATTATGTTCGCTGAATCATAAGTATTTAGTGGCGTGATTCTACTTTTAGAGTCATTACTTTAAAAATGAAATTCGAATAAAACAGTGTTTTAGGGATTTAATGAGTAAATGTGTTTAATTATTAGAGAAATAATCTAAATGTTTCTGCTGTGTTGCGAAGTTTGAGCGTACACTTGTAGTCATATATTGACCTTGCAGGCTACAGTTGTAAGCTTAAATTGATGTAGGTCAGTGGTTTAGGCAATAAAAAAGGTTCATCGCGG
>NZ_JBFRKQ010000113.1:0-27082 GCF_041469505.1 Vibrio sp. 10N.286.49.E11 | reverse complement strand
CAGATTTACAGTCTGCTCCCTTTGGCCACTCGGGAACCCCTCCAGGGTGTGTCTTACTCTTCACAAAGTAAGCCTAAATTGATGTTTTCCCATAAGCCCATCAATCAGGTTGTTCTCTTAACTCTTAAAAGAGGTAAGAAGAATATGGTGGAGGGAGACGGATTCGAACCATCGAAGGCAGTGCCGGCAGATTTACAGTCTGCTCCCTTTGGCCACTCGGGAACCCCTCCAGGGTGTTTTTCCTAACTCATAATGGATAGGCTAAAGAGATGTTTTTCCCAACGCATCTCTCAAGTGCGGAGCGCATCATAGCAAACACGTTAAACCTGTAAAGAGTTTTTCTTATGGTTTTGTGTTGAATGCTGCCTTTTTGGGCAAAGATGGCGAAAAGTACGCATATTGCTCGGGAAGTGAACATCTGTACTAAGGTTTACGTAGTGATAGGTAACACCTTGAGGTAACTCGCTTTCTGCATTGTGTTTGGTTTGTGCAATTCGCCAAGAAACGTAAATGGAATTTAATCTAGATTTACACTTCTTGACGTTACAGCATTCATCAGTTGATAGAATACGGTTAATTTCATTTATAGATATTAAATCTCACTTGCAGACCATTATTATGAAGCGTAAATCTGTTTTAACCCTGCTTAGCTTGTCTATTCTTATGGCGTCTCCAGCCGTACTCGCTAAACGTATGGGCCCAAGCACTGTCACTGTTGTTACTGAGCAGGTTGATATTCACCAAGTTAGCCAATCTCTTTCGTTGGTCGGTAAGCTAGAAGCCGAGCAATCGGTAATGATCACTTCTGAAGTGGCTGGCAGAGTGGACTCTATCAACATTAAAGCCAATCAAGATGTCACTAAAGGGCAGATGTTGGTTCAACTCGACGATGACAAAGCAAAAGCGGCAGTTGCAGAAGCGCAAGCTTATCTAAAAGACGAGCAACGTAAGCTGGCGGAATTTCAACGCCTAGTGAAACGTAACGCGATCACGCAAACTGAAATTGACGCTCAGAAAACCAATGTAGAGATCGCCAATGCTCGTTTAGCTGCTGCAAATGCCAACCTGAAAGATCTTCACATCAGCGCGCCATTCTCGGGCACTGTTGGTTTTATCGACTTTAGCCGCGGTAAAATGGTGACTGCAGGTACTGAACTCGTGACCTTAGATGACCTATCGGTAATGCAATTAGATCTGCAGATCCCGGAGCGCTACCTTTCTAAACTGTCTAAAGGTATGAAAGTAACGGCTCGTACTAGCGCATGGGGCGACACTCAGTTCACTGGTACTGTAGTAGGCATTGATTCTCGTATTAACGCTGAAACCTTGAACCTTCGAGTTCGAATCCACTTCGACAACAATAATGATTATCTAAAGCCAGGTATGTTAGTGGCGGCGGATATGGACTTCCCACCAGTGGAAGCGCCAATCATTCCAGTTCAAGCGCTTGAGTATTCAGGTACGAAGCGTTTCGTTTATGTTATCGACGAAGATAATAAAGCAACTCGTACAGAAGTTTTCCTTGGGGCACGTATCGATAACGAAGTCGTGATCGACAAAGGCATCGAAATTGGCCAGAAGATCGTGGTGCAAGGTATCGTGAACATGCGTGACGGCGTCTTGGTTCAAGAGCTTGCCGTTAATCGCCCAGCTGATGCAGCAAGTGATAAAAAAGCACAAGAAGGCGCTAACTAATGTTGTTATCTGATGTTTCTGTAAAGAGACCAGTAGCGGCCGTCGTATTGAGCCTACTATTGGTTGTGTTTGGTATTGTCTCTTTCAATAAGCTCGCGGTTCGTGAGATGCCAGATATTGAAAGCCCGGTAGTATCGATCAGTACTCGTTATGAGGGTGCGTCTGCCACCATCATTGAAAGCCAAATAACCTCCAACCTTGAAGACCAGTTATCCGGCATCAGTGGTATCGATGAGATCGAATCCACAACGCGTAACGGTATGTCCCGTATCACGATTACTTTTGAGCTTGGTTACGACCTCAATACCGGTGTGAGTGATGTTCGTGATGCTGTAGCTCGTGCGCAGCGTTCATTGCCAGATGAAGCCGACGACCCAATTGTTTATAAGAACAATGGTAGTGGTGAAGCTTCGGTCTACATCAACTTAAGTTCGACGGAGATGGACCGAACGCAGTTAACCGACTACACCGAACGTGTGTTGATTGACCGCTTTAGTTTGATTTCTGGCGTGAGCTCGGTGGATATCTCAGGTGGCTTGTACAAAGTAATGTACGTGAAGCTGAAACCTGCGCAGATGGCGGGTCGTGGTGTTACTACCTCGGACATCACTTCTGCTCTGAACAGTGAGAACATTGAAAGCCCAGGTGGTGAAGTACGTAACGATGCGATTGTGATGTCGGTTCGTACTGCTCGTTCTTACACTGAAGCGGAAGATTTCGAATATCTAGTCGTTAAACGTGCCTCTGATAACACACCTATCTACTTGAAAGACGTAGCGGATGTTTACATTGGCGCAGAAAACGAGAACTCGACCTTTAAGAGTGACGGCGTTGTTAACGTAAGCATGGGTATCGTGCCTCAGTCAGATGCGAACCCACTTGAGGTGGCTGACTTAGTCCATAAAGAAGTCGAAGCAATTCAAAAGTTCTTGCCAGACGGTACTCGTTTAGCTGTCGATTATGACTCAACAGTCTTTATTGACCGTTCAATCTCAGAGGTATACAGCACACTCTTTATCACGGGTGGCTTGGTTATCCTTGTGCTTTACATCTTTATTGGTCAAGCACGTGCAACACTTATTCCAGCGGTAACCGTACCTGTATCTCTGATCTCGTCGTTTATTGCCGCGTACTACTTCGGTTTCTCCATCAACCTGATTACCCTGATGGCACTTATCCTGTCGATTGGTTTGGTGGTCGATGATGCGATCGTGGTGGTTGAGAACATTTTCCACCATATTGAACGTGGTGAGTCACCGCTGCTTGCTGCCTATAAAGGTACTCGTGAAGTAGGCTTTGCGGTAATCGCAACAACGCTTGTATTGGTAATGGTATTCCTACCAATCTCGTTCATGGACGGCATGGTTGGCCTATTGTTTACCGAGTTCTCTGTATTGCTTGCGATGTCGGTGATCTTCTCGTCGCTAGTCGCATTAACGCTAACGCCAGTGCTAGGCAGTAAGATCCTTAAAGCGAACGTTAAACCAAACCGTTTCAATTTGTTTGTCGAGCGCGTATTTGGCAAGCTTGAGTCTGGATACCGCGCGGTATTGCGCCGTGCTCTTAACTGGCGTTGGGCCGCTCCAATCATCATTATCGCGTGTATGGGCGGTAGTTATGGCTTGATGCAACAAGTGCCGTCGCAACTGACGCCACAAGAAGACCGTGGTGTTATATTTGCGTTTGTTCGTGGTGCCGATGCAACCAGTTACAACCGTATGTCTGCCAACATGGACATCGTTGAAGAACGCTTAATGCCATTGCTTGGTCAGGGCTTCTTGAAGTCATTCAGTATTCAATCACCAGCGTTTGGTGGTAATGCGGGTGACCAAACGGGCTTCGTAATCATGATCCTAGAAGACTGGGATGAGCGTGACGTTACCGCACAAGAAGCGTTGAACGAAGTTCGTAAATCGTTGAACGGCATTCCAGATGTGCGTGTATTCCCGTTCATGCCGGGCTTCAAAGGTGGTTCAAGTGAGCCTGTTCAATTCGTACTTGGCGGTTCTGATTACTCTGAACTTCAGAAGTGGGCAGAGCTCTTAAAGCAAGCGGCTGAAGATTCTCCAATGATGGAAGGCGCGGACATCGATTACTCTGAGAAAACACCAGAGCTATTGGTAACCGTAGATAAGCAGCGTGCAGCAGAGCTAGGTGTTAGCGTTTCAGACATTTCAGATACGTTAGAAATCATGCTTGGCGGCCGCAGTGAAACGACCTTCGTTGACCGTGGTGAAGAGTACGACGTGTATCTGCGTGGTGATGAAAACAGCTTCAACAACGCGAACGATCTAAGCCAAATCTACATGCGAACTCAGTCTGGTGAGCTGGTTACACTTGATACGCTGACGCACATTGAAGAAGTGGCTTCATCGATTCGTTTGTCGCACTACAACAAGCAGAAATCGGTGACCATTAAAGCGAACCTAATGGAAGGTTACACGCTGGGTGACGCGCTCGATTTCCTTGATGAACAAGCGATTGAACAGCTACCGGGTGATATTTCAGTGAGCTACTCTGGCGAGTCAAAAGACTTTAAAGAGAACCAATCAAGTATCCTAGTGGTGTTTGCGCTAGCGATGCTGGTCGCATACTTGGTACTGGCCGCGCAGTTTGAAAGCTTCATTAACCCGCTGGTGGTGATGTTCACCGTACCTATGGGTATCTTCGGTGGCTTCTTAGGCTTGGTGCTGATGAGTCAAGGGCTCAACGTCTACAGCCAGATTGGTATGATCATGTTGATCGGTATGGTAACCAAAAACGGTATCTTGATCGTAGAGTTTGCTAACCAACTTCGTGACCGTGGTATTGAGTTTGAAAAGGCGATCATTGATGCTTCTGCTCGACGCTTACGTCCAATCATGATGACGGCATTCACGACGCTGGCTGGTGCAATTCCATTGATTACTTCAACGGGCGCAGGCTATGAAAGCCGAGTGGCTGTGGGTACGGTTATCTTCTTCGGTATGGGCTTCGCGACATTGGTTACTCTGTTCGTAATTCCTGCGATGTACCGACTGATTTCAGGATCAACACGCTCTCCGGGTCACGTGGAAGCGGAACTTAATAAAGAGCTTAGCCATGACAACGTGGGAAGAACCAGTCACGGTTAATGAACACGCACGATTAATGAACACGGAATAGTGTAACAATATTGAAAAGCCTGCGTTTGCTCCTAGCGAATTGCAGGCTTTTTTACAGCCAACATATCTAATAAGTTGTTGTGAGGGAGTAATAGTCACTCCCTTTTTAATTGAATTTATTAGATTGTTAGTCTAACCTAAAGTTAGATTGACTTTGAAGGGGCTGTTATGGATCACTATTACCATCTCATTGCAACAAGTAAAGAGGTAGAGATTGGGGATATTGAAGAAGATATCTCAGGAGATAAACCTGATTTCTCTATTCACAAACCTATGCGTTTCGATGGTGTGAAATTACTGTTTACCTCAGAGGGTGAGCCTGAGTTTTATGCTAACGCTTATATTCTGAGTCGTCGTATCGTTGAAGGTATAAAGAACACTGAACCTACCTCTTATGCTTTACTTCGTTTCTTTAGGTTTCTAGGGAAGAACAATCTCAACTGGAATGACGAAAATCAAGAGCTTGAACGTTATCCCATTTACCTGTTCCGAGCTTACTTAAATAAGCAAATTGACAGCGGCAATATGAGGCGCAGTGTAGGTTCAACAACCTTGTCCGTAATTAGAAGATTCTATGTGTTTTGTCTGCGACATGGTTATGTTGAAAACCTCCCTTTTGAAGTAACTGGTTACACCAAATATGGCCAGATGCTTACAGACATAACCATTACCAGCCCGAAGCAGGAAACCACGTTAACACCAATGAATGACATGGATATTCAGCATATAAGAGACAACTGGCATCGTGCAGGGGTTTCAGGTGAGTTTAGGTTACTCGTTGCAACTGCTATCAACTCAGGATTAAGAGCAATAGAGGTTGCTGACTTAAAACCTCGCCATGTGAAAGTGCCCAAGGGGTTTAGGGGTAAAACGTTCACCAACATTAAGATTGGTAATTCTCACGGTTGCCGAACTAAGTTTGGTACAAACCGAGTGATTTCAATGCCAGTGTGGTTAATGGAGCAGTTATCTAAATACTGTGAAAGTGAGCGATATAAGGAGCGTGCTAGGTTGTATTTTTACAATACAGGTGATGAAGATGCCCCTATTTTCATCACTAAAGAAGGTAATAGATTTAAAGAAGAAAACGAAAAATCAAACTCAATCGACGCCCTCTGGAGTAAATTGCGAAGTGCGATAAAAGAGAACAGTAATCCGCATTTTGACCATATTTTTCATGATACAAGAGTCACTTTTCTCGCCAATAAGTTTGAGCTTTTGGTTAACATGGATGACATCACAACCTCCCAAGCATTGAAGTTACTCAAAGATGAAGCGGGTCATAAAGATTTAAGTGTCACCATGCACTATTTAACGCATTGGGAAGGCAATCCAACTAAGAATCAAGTGCCTGAATTAATGATGAACTTACTGGATGAGGCTGACATTTTATGACCGATAAAATAGATGTTAACAAGCCAGAAAATGCTCGCATTTATCGCTCTATCCCAACGGATGAAATGCAATCGGACAACCCGTTAGCAACGATTCATCAATGGAAGTATGTGTGGAAAAATGGCAACGGCACTAATTCTAACTGTAATTTTGAAGAGTTACTGCAATACAGCACCAAGAAGCATGTTCGTTTTCTTATCTCTAAGTTTGACCAGTCTGGGTGGGCTGAGTCTGGAAAAGTGGTATATTTTACAGACATAAAAGCCATATTGTCGCACGCCTTTAATGAGAAGAAAGGAAAGCAAAAGGTTGAGTTATCCCCTGAATCTGCCAGTACCTACATTCAAGCGCAGTGGTTTTCAATAAGAACAACGGGTGTTGGGTTGCGTGGTAGACCTAAAAAGGCCAAAACCCTCGGGTGGGAGGCATCGAAATACAGCTCTATGCTCAAGAAATTTGGTTTGGGCGCAATTCCCAAGGCACTTCGAAACCTTGACACTAACTCTGCTTCTCTTGATTCGAACAACTACACCCAAAAAGAGTTAAAGAAAATAGGTCGCGCTCTTTTATCCGATAGAAAAGCGCTCAATAAGCGTTATCTGGACGAATCTATTAGCGATTATCAAAGAAGGTTGGCGTTTGATAGCTTAATAAATAATGCCGTATTTCTATACATCTATTACACGGCGGTAGGTCCGGCAGAGGCGCTAAATACCTTCGTGTTAGAAGATGAATGGAAAGTCGATAACATCGGTGGGAACCGCATCTCCGTTAAGGGCTTAAAAACTCGTGGTTACAAAGAAGAAACGCGTTCATTTACTCCTAGGGCTGCATCAAAAACCTTTTTTGAAGAACACATTCAGCTATCAAAACTTAACGCTGAAGATTTAAAGTTGGATAAACATTACTTGTTTGTTCGCAGAAGCGGTGAAACACCTAATCACATGAACTTGCGGTACTACGTTAAAGGATTGATGGAGCGCTCTACAACGTTAAAGTTGGCCGTATCGAGCAACCCAAACTTTAAATTGAGCTGTATGCGGTTAAAGTCCTCGATTAAACAGTATGCCGAGAGTCAATACGGTCGGATGGGAGCAATGGAAAGCTCACGCAACCAATCAGAAAGCACTTGGAATAATTCGGAATATGGCAAGAACTCCAAGGCCATCGCAAGGAGAGAGCTGGCGGTAGGCGGAGCGACATTATACGCTTATGCTCAGAACCCGACAGGTGGCGCTACGGTCGCTATTGCAAAGACAAAAGCTAAGTATTGTGAGGTTTTATCAGTTGAAGAGGCTGATGCACTTAGAACAGCCTCTAAGCACACTGTTGATGATGTATCCAATGGTGGTATCTGTAAGGGTGAGGACACACCTCAGAAACGTGAATTCCAAAAGACGAATTTGGATGTAGGGTTGTTAGAAGAAGACGATGTAAAGGATTTGGGATGTGGGTATGTCATTAAATGCTTTATGTGTCGTAACTTCGCCGTTGTCGACGAAGTTCATGATATTTGGCGTTTTCTTTCATTTGAACTGAGGTTCAAAGAGGCGTTAATTGCTCATAAAAATTTAACGCATTTCATTAAAAACTTCAGTGACGTTCAATCTTCCATCGTGGAAATCAAAAAACGCTTTAAAAAACGCAACCTAAAGGCCGCAGAAGCCTACCTCAAACGTCAAGGGTGTCATCCTCTGTGGGATGAAGATTCCATTTCAGATGTCTTTAAGGGGTAACTATGTTCAGTATTAGTCACGACCACGCTTTATTTGACAAGTATTCGTTACCAACCACTACAAACTACCCTATGCCGACGAACCGTACCGTGGTAAGTGTGAACAAAGATGGTAGCCCAGCCTCTTACTTTGAGGATGATGTGTGGGATTTCAATGATTTATTTAATACCACAAAGGCATCTGAGTCACAGTACAAACTAGCGTTTCAAAGTGCCAAGCATAACCCCAAACTACTTATTGAGCTCAAACAAAGAATGTATTGGTTAATATGGGGAGGTAAAGGGGCATTATTAAGCGTTGAAGGTGCTGATACTTTTCGTAAAATTGAGAGCTTATTGTTGGTACAACGTAAGACTGAACTCACATTAAGAATGTTTTTTGACACAAGTATTGACTCTTTTGGCTACTTGAACAGTGAAATTGTTTTTTCGCAATTGGTCGAATCATTGAAAGGCCAAGCAGAGAAAATAATTGTACTTAAGCTCGATGCTTTGAGTGTCTTAACACAAGTTAATCAGTATTTTCCAGAACCTCATCGCTTTCAAATCCCATACCAAGAGGGGCAAACAGCCAGAAGTCTAGCAAAGAAAATTGCTGGCTCTGGCAAAGGGCACCACCCCACAGTAATTCCAGTGATTTATGAGCAATATTTATCTCGTATCATTAATGACGTGGAATCAGCGTATACAGAGTTCTTAAATGGCCGTGATTTTGATGGTGATGTTGAGAGTGAATACAACGCATTGGTGGCAAGTATTGATAGTGGCGCCGAAGTAAAAGCGCTATATCAGGAGATGACGGCTGGCGTTGATATTAAAGAAAAGGCTCAACTCAACAAGCTCTCAGAAAGTGAACTCGTTAATGATTTTATGGAAAAAGCAAAGGATGGGGTTGAAGCGATTTATCGC
Source organism: Vibrio sp. 10N.286.49.E11 (assembly GCF_041469505.1). Classification (NCBI taxonomy): domain Bacteria; kingdom Pseudomonadati; phylum Pseudomonadota; class Gammaproteobacteria; order Vibrionales; family Vibrionaceae; genus Vibrio; species Vibrio sp. 10N.286.49.E11. The sequence goes on along the minus strand of NZ_JBFRKQ010000113.1, from coordinate 18,205 downwards.
AATCAAGCGCATCGCTCGGTACTAGAAGCTTATAATAAAGAGAATCCGTTGTTGGACGTAAAGGAATATGCAAAAAGCAATGGCATTACAGAACGGCAGGCAGTGAATGCGTTTAACGTTATTCGAGGCGCATGTTTTGGGGCGTGTTCAGCATTTACAGGCATGAGAAACAGTGAACTAACACAAATTGACAGTACCTCATACCAAGAGGTCGATATTGATGGCATAACACTGTGTACGATGCGGTCATGGACGAATAAGCTAGAAAAACTGGCGCGTGAGGATACGTGGGCGTGTGCACCAATTTGTGAAAAAGCATTGTTGGTGTTATCTGTACTCAATGACCACTATCGCTCAGAATCGGGGGATATTCACCTCACGCCTCGGTTTAAATTTGATGGCTCAGTTGGCAGGGGTGACAATATAAAGCGCCAGCTAAAGGATACAGTATTGAATACTGTTAACATTAGGGGTCTATGGGGGTTTTATGGTAAACACCTTGATATTCGTTATATTCCAGATGAAATGGATGAACTGTATAACCTATTAAATCCTGTCGTGCCAAAGATATATTACCCTATCAAAGAGAATGGTAGTGGAGAATTGTACTGGCACTTTTCAACTCACTCATTAAGACGAACATTTGCCCATTTTGTTGTTGGGCATGGTTTGGTATCACTCGCATCATTAAAACACCAGTTCAAGCACATTAATCTATCTATGACTGCCATTTATGCCAGTCATTCAGAAGTTTTGACGCTCATGGGCATAAAAAAGCCAGCAGAAATCAAGAAGCAGATTGAAGTGCAATATAATGCACAACATCATGATTACATGAAGGATATTATTGAGCACCCAGAGGAGCAGTCAGGTGGATACATACAATCCTTTGAGGGGGATGGAGTGAAAAGTTCTACTGAGTTTAATGAACTGGTCAGTAAGACAAAAGGCGCAAATAAATCAACAGGTTTTGGTACTTGCTTTGCAGGAGACTCGTGCAGTATGAATCACTTATTTGAGTCTTCTAAGTGTGTAGGTCGAGATTGTGAAAACCTCAATGTCAATAAAAGAGAAGCTGAGAATTGGGTTAGAAGACGTGAGGGCTGTATAACTAAAATTGAAAAGATGAAAGAGATGAATTTGTTTAATAAAAGCTCTTTAGCCACTCAGCTTAGTGACATTAGGGCGGCTGAAAAGGTGATGTCAGATCACGGCATTGAATTTGATAAATATAGAGTAGAGGCATAAGCATGGCAGCGGTAGCTGTAAAGCTAGAGAACGCTTTTAAAGCACTTTTGAAGGAAGGGAAAAAGATTAGTCCGTTCGCTGTCGAAAAACGTGCGGGAGTGTCTAACGGCTCTTTGAAGAATCATGCTGAGTTGTTGGGGAGGGTGCTTGAAGAAAAAGAAAAATACCTTTCAGATCCAAAGAAAGTAGGTGTGGTTAAGGCGAAGGAAAATAAGTCAAAAGCTCAGGTTTCAAAGGATAAATATCAGGAAGTGTTGGAGCAAAACGAAAGGCTCAAAACTAAGAATGAGCAGTTAGAGTCGGAGCATGTTGTCATGGCTGATAAGGTGGCTCAAATGACTTGGGAGTTACATCGCTACAAAACCAAAACTAGAAAAAATTCGACGAGCGTGAAGAATTTGAAGGTGTAATCAAAAGCCTGAAATGGCAAATGTCGACGGACAATAAATTTTGCTCAGTTTTAATAAAGTCTGATCTGTTTTGAGTAATGTCAGGTCTGGATGAGCGAATTAGCTAACACGCTTCTGCCCCAAAGTCATTTATAGCCACACCTAATATCCACATCCCTTGCATTGGTTTACCTTAGAAAAACTAATGACTGGTATTCGCAAGACTCTATTTGGGCGGCAATGCAGAAAACAAATATTTGAAACGTATTAGTGAGTTGCAAAAGTACTTTGTGAGAAAATGTATTGGACGGTTAAGTAACCTTATTGCGATCAGTAGACATTCACGAGAATTGACCTCTGTTTTGGTTTTATCTAGCAAAATCACTATGGCTTAACTTGAGGTTTCACTAAAGTTGGAGAGCCATTGTTGGAACTGTTCCAAAGGCATAGGTTTGGCATAGATGTACCCTTGAATCTGATAGATACCACGTTGTTTGAGGTACTCCACTTGTTCTTTAGTTTCTACACCTTCAGCTATAGCTTTTAAGTTAGATGTTTGAATAAACGAAATAATGGCGTCTAGTACACTAGTTTTGACGTCTGTTGTCTCAATAGTATCGACAAACATTTTGTCTATTTTTAGCGTATCGATACCAAGTTCTTGTACATAAGAAAAGCCTCCATAGCCGGTACCAGCATCATCAAGCTTCAAGTTTATGCCATATTGATAAAAGTGTTTTAATGTGGATTTGGCACGCTCTAGGTCCGATATTTCTAACCTCTCTGTAATTTCTAGACTTACCGATTTTGCGTTAATTCTAAAGGACTCGCAAAGACTAATAACTTTGTGATAGAACTGTTCGTTCTCTAGATGCTCAGGAACAATGTTAATACTCATAAACTGTTCACCTGATCTCCAATCAAGTGTAATAATGTCTTGTATCACTTTATCGAGTAGTTGATCTGTTATGGGTATGATAAGGCCGCTATCTTCAGCGTAAGGTATGAATTGGTATGGGGGAATGACAGAACCATTGGCTTTACGCCATCGCACCAAGACTTCGGCGCCAACTATCTGATTTGTTCGGCTATCCACAATGGGCTGATAGTAAGGGATAAATTCTGAGCTACTAATGGCTTGTTGCAGTATATGCTCTAGGGAATGGCGCGAAGAAATGATGTGATATAGAAAGATAGTTAGCAAAGTAGCGAGGACTAACGAAGCCACCACTGTACCTAGAATGCTGACTTGGGAGTAAGAATCATAGAATTGCTTATTTGAAGAGAGTTGCAGTGTGATATTTAATGGACCCTCTTTTCGGCTTACTTTTGATACCGCATAAACCGAATCAATAGGTTCGCTTTCGAACCGTAACTCGGGGTCACCTTCAATTTCGATATTATATGCAATGCAGTTAGAACACTTAGACTCTTCTAAGTGTCCAATAAGAAAGGGGGTTAGGCTGGCAAAAAGCTGCTCGGTATTATGCTGTTTGACCAACAAAAGCTCATCACGAGAATCATAGGTATCTTTGGCCGCCATTAATTTTAGATCGTCAGTAACGTTGTGAACCGAGTATCGTGAAAGGTGAAGTTTGGGCCCTTCGGTTGCACATTTAATCACTTCATTTTCGGCTACCCCGAGCATTCTTATACTTACGTGGTTGTATACATCTAAACTTAAGTCATTAAGAGCTTCGGGTGTACATTTATCTCGAGTTAATATGGCATGTTTATTAAGAATATTATGGGCGTTCAATAACGACTTATGGAAATCAAAGAGTAATAACTCGGCATCTCGGCTTAATGCCTTTTCTACTAGATAACTGTTTACAACACTGAAACTCATACTGAAAAGGGTCGAAGTCGTAATGAAAAATATAATCAATTTCCAATTCTTCAACATTAGCTTCATTCTCCGCATTATGTAGCATAAAAACTGGGTCATAACGGCTTTTTTAGATGAGTATCCACTAATCCGCCAGGCACTATTCAACTCTTTATCTTATTAAATTTTCTACTCTATACAAGATAGTTGGTCATTGGAACCATGGTTTCGTTTGACTAGTTATTTCTTAAGGTTTGCTTGCCCGTGATTATATTTATCATTCTTGTTTTAAATGAATTTAATTGAGCGAATTATGATAGAACCTGAGTGTCGTGAGGAAGTGATGTTACCTCATTTTTCTTAAGCTTGTGTTAAATAGCAAAGGAGAACACCATGTTTAAGAAACTTATCACAACTTTTGCATTATTTGGTGTTGTATCTTCAAGCGCTTTCGCGGCTGATTTTACTTTGTCCAGTAAGGATATTTCAGAAGGTAGACAATTAAGCATCCAGCAAGCTTTCTCTGGATTTGGCAAACAATACCTCAATTAAGTTGGTCAAATACACCAGAAAGCACACAGAGCTTTGTAGTCACAGCTTATGACCCTGATGCACCTACGGGTTCAGGTTTCTAGCATTGACAAGTAGTTAACTTACCCGGCGACGTGACTACCTTACCGACGGATGCTGGCAACCAAAGGAAGCTACCCAGTATAAGAATGATTATGGTTTTACTAGTTTTGCTGGAGCATGTCCATTAAATGGTCGAACGCATCGCTATCAATTCACCGTTTACGCGCTATCTAAACCGGTCGATATTCCAGAAGGTGCATCTTCGTAGTAGTTGGCTTCTTAGTCAATGAGTTAACACTCGAATCAGTGACATTAGAAGCACTATACAAACGATAACTTTTACAGGAGGCGCTAATAAGAAATGGCTGCCAAATCTAAAAGAACATTCATAGGAGATGACAGCTTTGAGGATGAGGTCTTTGATGGAAGTGGTGTGCTTTCAATTTTGGATCTCTTAATACTGATTGGAGCGCGCAAGTTTAGGGAGCTTTCTATTAGTGTCATTATTGTTCTTTCCACCCTACCGTTTTCTTTATCAGCACATTCAGAAAATGGTGCTGAACATGGTCATTTCTACCTTGCTGCCAAGCTAGGAATAGCTCAAGTTAAGCCTGAGCTAGACTATAACGCCTGGACACTGAAAGATAATCAAGTAGCTACGATAGGTGCCTCGCAGGGATATGCTTTCGATATTAACCATTCAATTGAGTTGACCTATCGCCGGTTAAACAAAGTGACACTTCGAGCGCAATACCCGCAACACAGATATCGATTACCAACACTTTGGTATCAACTACAGTTACACAGCTATGGGATCCATCTTTCTAACCATTTTTGTCTGTTGGACTCGGTGGGTTTGATATCACATCAACAGGTTCGCCGGTTGAAATAGAGAGTAGAATCCAACCCTAACTTGGTGTTGGCGTAAATCTCTTCCAATTTGGAAATATCGTATCTGATGTCAGTTGGAATTACCTTTCGGGAGATATGAACGTTATTGAGTTGGGTTTAAGTTACCAATTTAGATGAGATTAGGGATACTTTTCCAGCTTCAACTTGGGCATTCGTCAGCCTATAGTTTGCATAATTGCGGATCCCAAGTCTTCTCTCCTAAAGCGCGTCTGCAAAGTTGATGAGAGATAAGATCCTCGTCTTTTAGCAAGTTGACACCACGAATCAAGCTCTGCGATCATTAAGTCAAAAGTACGTTCACCCCATAAGGCTTGCAGCTGCTCTTTGAGCATATAGATCGCACAAAGAGTCTTATTACTTTCAAGTAAATCATCCAGCTTATCTGACTGCTTATCACTTAAATTCGGTGCATTTTTGAGGAGTAAAAATAGCGTCCCCTTAAGAATTTTTTTTCGTCATGCGTTCCTTTCCTAAACGCTTTATTACGCTCTATCCTTATCAGAAGAGAGTAGTTCTGCATAACGTGAAACCGGTCAAAAACGATGTCTGCTATTCGGAAGAGCCTTTCTCACTGTTGATTGGTAAGATTGGCCCATCTCCATTGATACCGCTTGGATGCCGTCTTTCGTTTGTGGTGATAATTATTCAAAAAAGTTGATGAGCACGTTTGAAGTCCGTCCATGAGCAACCCAGATAAGTACCCTGAAACGAGATCATATACAACGGTCATATAGTCATGGCCTTTAGCTCTAGCGACTTCATCAACATCAATATAAACAAGGTTGGTCAACTTCTTAGGCTCTAAAGCGGGCAAGGTAGATAACAGAAATGCTTTATCGATGTTTTTCACGGTTTCCCAGCGAATGTCTAAACGCTTAGACACGGCGTGGATGCTAATATAGCGGCATAGTCCATTAATAAAGTGACAAAATCTCTTGGTATAACGACCACCCTTATCAACAAAATCAGTGGCTTCAATCAACCTTCGGCCGAGCCTCTCTCTTGTCTCAGCCAATTCGATTTCTATAACGCAAGGGCGACCATTGGCAGGTAAATCTGACAGGCGACGTTGAATATAGTGGCTAACAGTACGCGGGGTAAAAGACTTTACAGCATCTGTCTCGCTTGCATTTGACGAGTACTGAATGTGAGCTCTCTTCGAGCCTTACAGACTGTACGGATTAGCCTTTAAAGTTAAATAGAGCGGAAAATAATAGCGACAAACTACAACACTAAGATCTAAGGCGGGAAGTAATTATAAATTCAATATGTTACTGGTTTTATTGTTAATTTATAGAGTCATCTAAGCGGAGAAGAGCCCTCAAACTAATCTATTTCTCGTCTATTTAATTAAACCGCTAACAAAATTTTGTCCACCCAAGTGCCAATATAGCAGTCGTAAATACGGTCAAAGGCTTCGGCAATATCGCATAACTTAAAATAGGGACCGTCGCGGTAACTACTAGAATAATGCTCCTATGAAAAAGTATTTATAAGTCTAAAAACCGAATGGGTATCAGTAACAGGTTACCGGCCCCAAACTCAGGCTAAGAGATATCAGCTATTATTTGGTGGACTACTACAATAGGTAAGGCCCCGCTAAGCAAATGATGGTCAGTTCCAGTTAAGGCCGAAAACGGACGTAAATTAGTGCTCGGAATTTTTGACCACCTTTCGTGGAGGGCATTATGTCTAGACGAGTTGGGCCTACTGTTAATATGGGTAGGTCTTTCATTTAATTGAAGCGGTATTTAACACCTAAGCTAACGCTATCTTCTTCTAAATTTACTTGACTAGATTTCATAGCAAATAAATGGTTGTAGTTGCTTTGGACTTGAAGCTTTTCATTTATGATGTAGCCAATCGACATCCCCACTTCAGGGCCAAAATCAGATTTACTATATGAGTTATAAGTGTAATCAGCGTACGTAATCCCGGCTTCCGGCGAGATATAGAAGTTAGATGTTTTGATTGGTATTGGTTTCTCTACAGCTAGGGTGTAATAGCTATAATCTACGGAATTATCTGAAAGCGTCGCAGCTACGCCTTTAATATTTCCCCAAGGCAGCTCAGCGGAAGCTTGAAACCTCGGCCCATTAACATGAGTGTTAGTGTTTCCAACCTTGATGGTGCTGAACTCATAACTGATGCCAGCGGTACTTGATATCGGTTGAGCATACGATAAAGCTGGCAGTAAACAGATTATAGCAAGTGACCATAGAGTGATTTTTTTCATATTTTGACTCCTTTACAATGAATCCACACTATAAAAAAACACTGTTCATATGAAGTTTTATTTTTTCAATTTAAGTTATCAAAATTGTTTCCGTTGGTACAAAATACACCGAATAAAGCATTTAAAGCTTCAAGATACTTTTTCTAATCGAACCTGGTCATTTTAGTGCAATAGTACTAACTATCTTTTGTCCAACAACGATTCTGGTGACATGAGGGAAGTTTTGTGAGGGAAGTTTGTGATCATCACTAGCAAGGTTTTGCCCCATTCCTTGCCAGTAACGCTCAACCTCACAAATCACAGTGAGGTAGTTGACCTACTTTTTCTTATCTGTGTAATGTCTTTGAGGACTTACCTGTAGGATAGCTATAGCCAATGAAAGAACGTAATATATTTCAGAGTGTTAATGAGCGTGATATTGATCTGTTAGTGCTAGAGGAACTTAATGTTTCTGACTCATTTGCACAGTGGTTTGTTTGTCGTGTTCGGGAAGAATTGATCCCAGTGAAAACCCTTAGTGCTTGGCACTCTGTCATAGACACTAACCTCGGTGAGTCAGATCTTGTTTACATTTATCAATCGGATGACTTGTCTGCACAAGCGTTACTTATTGAAAACAAGATTGATGCTTCAGCTCAACTTCAACAAGGGGATAGATATAGACTTAGGGGAAAAAAAGGTATAGAAGATAGTATTTGGCAAGATTTCAGAACCTGTATCATTGCTCCAAAAGCATATATAGATAGAAATACTGAGCCATACGATGCTGCTATTTCATACGAAGAAATAATGGTTTTTCTTGTTGCACAAGGTGATAAGCGAGGACTTTATAGAGCTCAGACACTAAAGGATGCGATAGAAAAAAATCGAAGGGGCTATGTTGCAACGGTTTGTCCTAAAACAACAGAATTTGCACAAGAATACTTAGCTTATGTGTCGAAGCATTTTCCTCAGCTGAACCCTGAAAAATCGAAACCTCGAGCTAATGGGCATGACTGGATTCATTTCTATCCAAATCCACTAAATAGAAAAATACGGATCATTCATCAGATCTACGGCAAGGTCATCAAATTGCAGTTTCTAGGCCAAGCAGAAAACTTTGATGATATAAAAAATCACTTTGAGAGCTTAGAGCCTAGTGGATATAGAATCATAAAATCGGGAAAATCCGTTAATATAGAAACACCATTACCTGAAATCTCAATTACAGACCAAAGCTTTGACTCTGTGCTAGAAGAAATCGATATCGCTATAAATAAAGCTCAGCAGTTGCATTCATTGATGAAAAACTATCATTGTGCATGACCGTTAAAGAAACGATGCCATGCAAAACTGTTTATCTATCAAACTAGTGGGACTGCGCTAGCTCGCTTTTGCCCCATTGTGTGTTTCGATCCCACTAAGCGCTACCGACTAACATGACTTTTTCAAAAATAAAACTAATACAAAAAGTCAATTGCTATATACCAGATTGGCTCAACTCATTAGTTGAAATTCACTAAACTTAGCAAAATTAGGTGTGTTTGAACTACCACTAAAGGTATAAAGCATAAGTCCTTTTGCTTGGCCGTTTAATGTCTTCGCAGAGCCAATGACTTGCCAAGAGCGTTTTTGATTACATTCCAAGAACGCAGTGATAGTACCATCATTTTTTTCTATCTTAACTGAGGCTGTCGTGCCTTCAAATGTGCTAAGTTGTTTGATCTCTGGTTGACCATTTTGCTCTACAACAAACACAATGGAAGGCTCGCCCATGAACATTTCTTTACTAATTTTGATGTAGTTATCGTTGTCCCAGTAAATGCCTAGGCCAGCTTGTTCAAATGGCAAGGTTGGCTCTAAGGTGATGGTTACTTCTGCGCTATAATTGGGTTGAGATACTGGGTAGATGAAAATGTTATCCACGTCACTTGAACCCGCGCCAAAAATATTGCCCTCTTGCACTTGCATCGACAACAGCCCGTTATCAAATGACCAATGGCTTGGGTTCTCATTTTGAATGTACCAGTCGTTTAAATTCTTCATTTCGGACTCCTTGGGTTTAGATCATGCGTTGGCGAAGGCTATAAAAAATATCTTCAAGGTCGCCAAGTTTTTGCTGCTCTATGCGCTTTAGCTGTTGCTGCACCGTGTCATACATGAGCTTATTGTTCATGTCATTCAGTGTCGCATAGTGGTGGGTACGACGACCTAAAATAAAGTTATTTTGATCGTTTTCGTTCATCAACATGAAGTGATCAATGGTACGTAAAAACGCCTCTTTATCATGCGGAAATTGTCCATTGAGTTCCGTCAGCAAATTTATCCCATGATAATTACCGTAATTGCTTTTGATGCCATCTAATTGGCTGATCAATTGAAATTGTTCTTCCAACATCTCACGCTCTGAAAGTGGCGTAAACTGGCCGTTTTGAACCATATCATCCAACTCAGTACCAGGTTTTACCGCTAGCGATAATATTCGGATCTCCTCAGGGTCAATCTGGTTTAATAGCTGGGCAGTCTGTGCGATATGGTGCTCGGACAACGCCTTCCCACCTAAGCCAAGAATGATGAATGTCATCATTTTCATACCCGCCTGCTTCGCGTACTCGGCTGATTTCAAAATTGACTTAGGGGTGATCCCTTTTTTCATCAACTTGAGTACCTCAAGCGAGCCCGACTCCATACCGCAATACAGCATGTTTAACCCTGCATCGCAGATAGCCCTCATCTCGGCTGGAGACTTTTTAGTCATGGTTTGAGCTCTGCCATATGAGCTAATTTGTGTGAGCTCCGGGAACGCCTCTTTTAGTGTATTGAGCACATCCAGTAAATCGTCCGTTTCCATTGCAAAGGAATCACCATCTTGCAAAAAACAGCTCTCAAACTGTCGGTTTTTATAGAAGGCTCGTGCCGCCCAGATATCACGTTTGATCTCTTCGACAGGACGAATAGAGAACTCCATCCCTTCAAACAGAGTACAGAACTTACATTTATTCCACGGGCAGCCTTGTGTTGTCCGTATCAGCAAACTGTCTGCTTCAGAGGGTGGGCGTATTGGACCTTGTTGAAATTGTATCTGTGTCATGGCTTATCTATCCATCAATGAAATCAATAAGCGCATGCTACGTAATTTAAAGCACAGTAAAAACTGGGGCTAGTTTGATTTATTATCAAATTAAAATAGACAATCCATTATCAATCTATTTTTGATAATAAATCAAATGGGAGGTTGTTTATGGATGTGAATGCGTGTCGTACTATACATCCAACCCAACAAGGCAGCGAAGGCATCGTTTGATAAGCTGCATAACGTTATGATGAGGAATACCCTATGAGCAAGTTAACTATCGTTGCAAACATCGTTGCTAATGAAGACAAAATTGAACTAGTAAAAGCAGAACTGCTAAAACTAATCGACATCACACGCGCTGAAGAAGGCTGCATTAACTACGACCTTCACCAAGATAACGAGAACCCAGCACACTTCATGTTCTACGAGAACTGGACTTCACGTGAACTTTGGCAGACACACATGGCAAACACGCACCTAGCCGAGTACATGGCAGCAACAGAAGGCTCAGTGGCAAGCTTCACGCTAAACGAAATGACGCAAATCGCATAAATAGTTTTTGATTCTGTAGTGTTTGGAAGGAAGGTCATCATGACCTTCTTTTTTTGCCTGTCGATGTAGTGAAAATAATGATTATTGATATCTGGTTCTATCTAGCTGCGATACCTGCTGTGTTCTTTTATGGGATGGGAAAAGGCGGTGTTGGAGGGATTTTGGGTATGCTCTCGGTGCCATTAATGGCAATGAGTGTTTCGCCTGTCCAAGCCGCTGCTATTCTATTGCCACTTTTATGTGGAATGGATCTAATGGCGCTGTTTTATCATCGTAAAAATTGCAATTATGCCGAACTCAAAGTCATGATGCCTTTTGCTGTGTTAGGGGTTATGGCCGCTTCTTACTTCATGGGCAGCCTTCCGACACACATTGTTGAACTAATGATTGGTGGATTGGCGCTGACTTTTTTGGGGCAAAAATTATTGTTGAAGCAATCAGGTTCACCTAACCGAATCAAAGGCTACGCATTAAACCTATTATCAGGTTTTTCGAGTACGATAGCTCATGCAGGGGGACCGCCAGCAAGCATGTATTTGCTACCCAAGAAACTGCCTAAAGAGCAACTTATCGGCACCAGCGTTGTGTTTTTCGCTGGGCTTAATTTTGTTAAGTTAGTCCCATACAGTTATATGGGACAACTCGATACACAAAACTTGATGACATCACTCGTGCTTGTACCTATTGCATTTATAGGGGTGAGAACCGGTGTTTGGTTGGTTAACATCATCTCTCAAGAGCTGATTTACAAAATCAGCTACAGCGTATTATTCATTACGGCTATAAAAATGTTGTACTCCGGAGTCGCTACGTTATAAGCCATCGTCAGTATCTTATAGCGCTCTTTTTTCTGCTAATTGCTCAAGTATCACGTTCGTTCTCTCTCTAAATAAATCTCTTAACAGCCGAACCGTTGGTGTGATGGACTGACGGCTCGGACAAACCAACCAGAGTTCAGTCGGCGTTGGTTTGTACTCCTTCATAATACTAACCACTCGACCTGCTAAAAGGTCATCAGACATATCAAGGCACGATTTGATTGCCACACCTTTACCTGCAACACACCAACGCCTCACCAGATCCCCATCATTCGAAGCTCGATTGCCTTTCAGTTTTACCTTATGAGTCGTACCCTCATGACTGAATAACCACTCATTTTGTAACACATCGTGCAATTGATAAAACAACGCATTGTGCTCAAGCAGATCGTTCGGCTGTGTGGGGGCTGGATTTTCCGCTAAATAGCTAGGGCTTGCACACAGCACTCTCTGTACATCACAGATTTTAAAGCCATACATATTGGCATCGGTTGGTGAGCCATAGCGCAGAGCCATGTCGACAGAATCACGGTAGAAATCAATATTGCTATCGCTAATACTTGAACGCAGTGAGACATTCGGGTATTGCAATAAAAACTCATCTAACCAAGGAGTAATAAGGTTACGCCCCAAATCAGACGATAGCGCGATACGAATTTCACCATCAATAATGCCCAAGTCTTCATGCATATTCATTTTGGCCTGCTCAAGCATCTTTAGCGCCTCTTGACACTGAGGTAAATAACGCTCCCCAGCAGAGGACAATCGCAAGTGACGGGTTGTACGGACAAAAAGCTCCGCGCCCAGTGATGCCTCAACGCGCTTTACCGCTGCACTGGCTGTGGCGGTACGCATATCTAAATTGGTTGCCGCTGCGGTGATGCTGCGAAACTCCGCGACTTTTAAAATAACCTGTAAATCTTCTAAGAGCATGATGAGACCTTTACCAGAAAAAGGGACAGCAGTATTTGCTGCGTTTCTACTATTTATAAAGCAGTCTTGACGACAGAACAATCTGCATTCAAATTATTTTTGATAATAATTCAAATTAAAACCTGTTTTTCATTGTTAATAACTCGCCTATCATAGCTTCATTCAAACAAACCCGACTAAACACAAGACCTAGCGCATACGTTTATGATTATCAATTTATTTTAGATAATGTTTAAAAAATAATTAGATAATCCATGACGATTCATTGACTACACTGATTGGTGTTGCCAGTGCTTACGGCAAGCTACAGAAATAAGGTGTTGTTTTTTTTTAGGGTTATTATTGTTGTTAACAAGTAGAGAGATAAAGGAATTAAACATGACTAAATTGACTATTGTTGCAAATATTGTTGCGAACGAAGATAAAGTTGAACTGGTTAAAGCAGAGCTATTGAAGCTGATTGATATCACGCGTGCTGAAGAAGGCTGCATTAACTACGACCTTCATCAAGACAACGAAAACCCAGCACATTTTATGTTTTACGAGAACTGGGTATCTCGTGAGCTATGGCAAGCACACATGGGTAATACTCACCTTGCAGAATACATGGCAGCGACGGAAGGGTGTGTTGCAAGTTTCACGCTAAATGAAATGACGCAAATCGCTTAACTTTACATTAGATGGGTATCAGCCATTTATTACGAACCAAAATCAAGTGAATCCCACTAAGGTACATGAAATGAAAAACGTAAAATCACTTTTAGCCATTGCGGTAGCAACCCTCTTTAATACCGCTCAAGCAGCAGAGATCGAAGTCGTCGCTGAGCTTGATGGCACACGACCAGGGAACATTACAGTAACGAAGCAGGGGCGTACTTTCCTTTCTATGCAACCCCTTGATGCACCTGAACTTCGTGTTGTTGAATTGATGAAGGATGGCTCAACCAAAGCATTTCCAACCCAAGACTGGGCAGATGGTCCAGATAAAGGTGAGGTTGGTTTGGCTTCAGTAATCGGTATTGATAGTACCGATGATGGTGTTGTGTGGGTGTTAGATATGGGCAGTGAAACTTCGCCTTCGCAAATTGTTGCATGGGATACCGTCAACGATAAGCTATTTAAACGCATTGAAATTGGAAAAGACGTACAGGTCGGTAACTCTTTTTTACAGGATTTTGCATTAGATACACTGCGTAACCAGATGTACATTGCCGATACGAGTTTAGGTAATCTGTATGGCGAAGCTGCGCCTGCCTTTGTTGTTGTAGATTTAAATACAGGTAAATCTCGCCGCGTTTTGCAATCAAATAAAGCACTGCTTTCACCTGAGCATGAGGTTGTGATTGATAGTTCTCGTATGGCGACAAAGCGTGAAGATGGTAGCGTTGATGCGCTTTATCTTGGTGTGAATCCAATCACTATTGATGCAAATAATGAATGGCTATATTTTGGTACAGTCAATGGTAGTGCTATCTACCGTATTCCTGCCGCTGCTCTTGCTAACACAGCGCTTAGTGAAGATGCATTGGCCGAGCAGATTGAATTTTTCAGTGAAAAACGTCCAAGTGATGGCATGATTATCGCAGATAACGGTGATATCTATGTCGGTGATATTGAGAAAAATGCTGTTGGTGTGGTGAATAAAGACGGCTACAAAATCTTTGCACAAGATGACAAGTTATTGTCATGGGCAGATGGTTTCTCTATCCAGGGTGATTACTTGTACGTCACTCAAAACTCTCTTCACTTCCACCCTGCTTTTAACGAAGGTGAAGAAGGTTCTAGAAAGCCATATCATGTCTTGCGAATCAAATTAGATTAAGGCGACAGTAGATAGATACGTAAATATCAAGCGTATGTATTTCATCAATGCATACGCTTTTTTATTAAGTGTAAATCGGCATCTATCAATTTATTTTTGATAATTATTCAAAAATTAGGCTGTTTTTGATTACTCTAGAGCCTTGTATTATCAATCTATCAGCAACGATAAGAGCGAAAGAACAATGAATAAAAAAATCACAATGGGTGTAACAGATTTATCATTCCATCGCACGACAGCTTCATTGGTTAGCAATGTATTGAAGACCATGGGCTTCGAAGTTGAGCGAATCTTTTCCCCTCATCAGGAAAATTTTGAAAAACTGAAAGCTGGTGAAATCGATATGCTCTCTTCTGCTTGGTTACCATCGAGCCATGGTATCTATAAGTCGGACGTTGAAAAAGTTGAGCCATTAATCGAGCTTGGACTTCATTACGAACCTTACGCACTGTGGGGTGTGCCGGATTACGTACCTGAAGAGATGGTCGCTGAAGTGGCGGATTTATTGAAGCCTGAAGTCGTCGAGCAAATGAGACCTAAAATTCAAGGTATTAATCCAGGAGCTGGAATCACTCGCTTCTCTATCCAGATGATGGAAGAGTACGGTTTAAGTAAAGCAGGCTATGAGTTTTTTACAGGCAGTGAAGACGACTGTTTTAGTGCTTTTGAAGATGCCGTCGCAAATAAAGAGTGGGTCATTGTGCCGCTATGGAAACCGCAATTTCTTCACTATCGTTATGATATTCGCGAGCTTATAGAGCCGAAAGGGCTGCTTGGAATTGTAGACCGAGCTGTACTGTTACTGAGAGATGATAAGAAAAATCTATTTACTGATGAACAGCTTAAAACCTTAGATTCATTACGTTTCTCCAACGATATTATTGCCGAGCTTGATTATAAAGTGTGCCGAGAGGGTAAACCGCAAGATGAAGTGACGTATGAATGGTTAGCTGCACAAGGTGTTATCTAACTAGGTTAACAGGTAAGTATCTCAACACTACCCGGTCGAGCAGTGTGATTATCAAAAATATATTGAATGTAATTAAAAGATTAGGCGGTTTATCTAGGGTAAAAAATCTCTATGATGAAGGTGTCCAATCAAAGGAGAAACAACATGCCAGCACCAACAACAATGAAAGCAATTGGTTTTACTCAATCACTAGCAATTACAGAGCAAGACAGCTTATTCGAGTTTGAAACAAGCCTGCCAGAGCTAAAAGACAATGACCTGCTGGTAAAAGTGAGTGCGACCTCGATTAACCCAGCAGATGCAAAAATACGTATCCGCAACGCACAAGATAAAACCCTAGAGCAGCCAAAAGTATTGGGCTATGACGCGGTGGGTGAAGTGGTTGCTAAAGGTGGCAATGTTTCAGGCTTCGAAATTGGTGACCGTGTTTATTACGCAGGTGATGTGACACGTATGGGTGCGAATGCTGAGTACCAAGCGGTCGATTACCGAATTACAGCTCACGCCCCAAAAAGCCTTTCTGACGAATCAGCAGCCGTTATGCCTCTCGCTACATTGACAGGTTGGGAAGCCTTGTTTGATCGCCTACGCGTTCGTCCAGAAGAGAAGAAATCTATCCTGATTATTGGTGGCGCAGGCGGTGTCGGCTCGATTACGATTCAATTGGCGAAGCAGCTCACTAACTTAACAGTGATTGCGACCGCTTCAAGACCAGAGACTGAGCAGTGGGTAAGAGATATGGGCGCTGACCATATTGTGAATCACCGCAATCTAGTGGAGTCGGTACGTGAGCAAGGCATTCAACATGTGGACTACATCTTCAACGTTGCAGATACCAAAGGTCACTGGGATGCAATGGTCGAGTTGATTGCTCCGCAAGGCATGATCAGTTCAATTGTAGAATTTGATGGTGGTGTTGACCTATCAAAACTACAAGGCAAATCAGCTGGCTTTATCTGGGAGCTGATGTTTACTCGCTCGCTGTTTAACACTGACGATATCCAGAAGCAGCAAGATATCCTGTTCCAAGCGGCAAACTTGATTGATGCTGGCCGCATTAAATCAACACTCACTACAACATTAAATGGCTTTGGTGTTGAGACGTTAAAAGACGCACACCAACGTATCGAAAGCAGCGCGTCAATTGGCAAAACTGCAATTAAATACTAACTCAGACTTATAAAAACGGGATTTTTGATGAAACTGTATATCTACGAGCATTGTCCATTTTGTGCCCGTGTTGTTTATGTTGCTAATGCACTGAAGCTTAACGTTGAATACCAAGTTGTGGATTACGCTGATGCGCAAACTCTGATTGATTTAATCGGTCAAAAAATGGTGCCAGTTTTGGAGAAAACGGATGGCAACGTGATGGCGGAAAGCATGGATATCATTGCTTACTTTATCGAGCAAGCTGGTATTGATGCGGTAGCCGCACCATCAGAAGAGACGTTGGCATTTCAGCGTGAGGCATTCCCTTTGATTCAAAGAATTGGCTACCCTCGCTGGACGAAACTGAATCTAAAAGAGTTCGCGACTGAAGCAAGTGTTACTGCATGGCAAGCGAAGAAAGAGACAGAAGAGCTGAACTTTGTTCGCCTGTTAGAAAGCACAGAGCAAATTGTTGCAGATGTAAACGCACAGTTGCTTAACGCTGAAGCGTTGATCCAACCGAATGCGGGTAAATCACCACTGCCTCTGGTTGATCAGGCTATCTACTTCTCGCTACTGCGCGGCTTCTTTGTTGAGCCCACCGTTACTTGGCCGCAAGAGCTTAAGTTATGGCTGGAAACAAACAGTAATGAGCTAGGTGCTAGTATACTAACTGTCTAGACTGGTTGGACGAAAGCGTATTAATTAGGCCCGAGTTATCAAGATGGTAGCTCGTTTTTTTTATTAATATAACCAGTCAAACTTAAAAACAGTAAAACCTGTGATTTCTTTTTACTCATTACTATTCCTCTTCCCCTAGAAGTAACCTCAAGGCAGGTTGGAAATCTTTACGACGTGATTTTCCATACCTGTAGTTATTCATTTATTTCTAATTTAGCAAAATCCCAAACACGAAAATGTCCAAAAGCTTCTTAGATAGCGACGATGTGGAATTGTGACGATGTGGAATTGCGCCGATGTGGAATTTCTTTAGCAAAGCATATTTTCGAGCAAGCTAGCTCTTTTCGCTGACATTAATTCACCAATCTAACTTCTTGTAGCTGAGAGTGATGAGAACTGGAAGTCTAGGGGATCAATAACCAGCAAGTCAGAGGAATTAGCCAAGCTTACCATTTTACCAACATATCCCTATAATGCTATTGAGGTCACACTGAACAAGAGAAACGGTATGAGTAAAATAATTATGGCAGCCTTCGATGGCAGTGCCAATGATAGTATAAGCGGTATCATTGCTAAAGTTATGGTACTTCGTCTGGCAGATTCGGAGTATAAAAATAACGAATTTTATCTATCAGATGAAAACTATGAATTAGCGAATATTATTATTGATCAACTAGATGATCAAACCCAAAAGCTAAGGGAAGTTTACCGTGAGATAAAGCGATCAGCGCATGTTGATAGCTACTTTGACAACTTAACTATCGATGAGCTGTTTGTGGCTAATAGTTGTATCCGAGAGTTTGAAATGATTCTCAATGCAAAGTACTACGCCATGAGTTGTGCCGTTATCGTTTCAGGGGGATCAGTGATGCAAATAATGAAACAGGTTCGTATGTCTGCAGCTAAGTTACGGAGAGCTATTGGTGATCTTATGTCTGTCGAGCGCCAACTTCGAATAGCTTCAACGAACAAATATGAAAGCAGCTTTGAGATGACTAGTGATAAAGTAACCAAGCTCAAATTGGCAACAGAAGCG
>NZ_JBFRKQ010000112.1:0-349 GCF_041469505.1 Vibrio sp. 10N.286.49.E11 | reverse complement strand
TCAGAAGCCATCCCCTCAGAGCCTCATCCCTAAAAGCTTCGCCACAGAAAGTTTGCTGACCAACATCATTCTTGGAAAATACCAATACGCGATGCCACTTTATCGCCAAGAATCGCTGTTTACCCAGTCGGGTATCGAGCTATCACGCACCACCATGGCAAGGTGGGTTATCCAAGTCAGTGAGAAGTTCGCCCCGCTGTATGCGGCCTTGAAGGAGAACCTGCTTCAACAAGTGGTGGTTCAGGCGGATGAAACGCCGCTCAATGTGCTCAAAGAAGAGAAGAAGTGTTATATGTGGCTCTACTGCTCAGGCGCTGACTCACCCGAATCGGCACTGCCGAATGTGAAA
>NZ_JBFRKQ010000111.1:1109-1824 GCF_041469505.1 Vibrio sp. 10N.286.49.E11 | reverse complement strand
ACAGGCTTCGCCCTCTGGTATAAACGCCTTGAAAAAGCCAAGTATAAGTGGCCTTCAAAAGAGAAAAATCAGGTGTTTACCCTCACTCAATTTGAGCTTGATAGACTGCTTTCAGGCTTCACAATTATCGGCCACGAACCCATCAAAATAAACGATTTTACAATGAGTTAATCGAGAATAAAGCCTTATTCTCCAAGCGTTAACGGCACGATTTTAGTATAATCAATGCTATGAAAAAGACGCCAAATATCAACCCAGAAAGCCAAGATGTTGCCGAGCTACAAGCGATGGTAGCTGCTCTGATGTCGGAGAAAAATGAGTGGAAACAAGAGCGCCAATCGCTGCTTGAACAACTCAAACTCGCCTTCGACCGTCAGTTCGCGAAACGCTCGGAGGCATTAAAACCTTACGATGAATCACAAGGTGACCTCTTCAACGAAGCGGAATGTGAAGCCGTTAAAGAAGACGAGGTTGAGGTGACAACCACGACCACAACGAAAAAGCGCGGTAAACGTAAACCTCTGCCTAAGACCTTGCCTCGTGAGGTTATCGAACTTGATGTAGACGACCATGAAAAGCAGTGCGCTTGCTGCAATCATAGCCTGCATAAAATCGGGGAAGACCGCAGCGAGAAGCTAGAGTTCACGCCAGCGGTACTCAAAGTGTTGGAATATGTTCGTCCTAAGTACGCTTGCCGCCAGTGCGAGAAAACAGG
>NZ_JBFRKQ010000111.1:0-318 GCF_041469505.1 Vibrio sp. 10N.286.49.E11 | reverse complement strand
AAAAGCTTCGCCACAGAAAGTTTGCTGACCAACATCATTCTTGGAAAATACCAATACGCGATGCCACTTTATCGTCAAGAATCGCTGTTTACCCAGTCGGGTATCGAGCTATCACGTACCACCATGGCTAGGTGGGTCATCCAAGTCAGTGAGAAGTTCGCCCCGCTGTATGCCGCCTTGAAAGAGCACCTACTTCAACAAGTGGTGGTTCAAGCGGATGAAACGCCGCTCAATGTGCTCAAAGAAGAGAAGCAGTGTTATATGTGGCTCTACTGCTCAGGCGCTGACTCACCCGAAGCGGCACTGCCGAATGTGAAA
>NZ_JBFRKQ010000110.1:0-253 GCF_041469505.1 Vibrio sp. 10N.286.49.E11 | reverse complement strand
TTGTTAATGATATGGACACTTCCACCCACCGTCTAAACTTATAGTCGGTAACATAAATGAGGAAGAGACCATGACCATTGCAACTTTAGGTATCGACTTAGCTAAATCTTCTTTTGCTCTTCACGGAGTAGATTCATCAGGCAAAGTTCTTTTGAAGAAAAATATCAGCAGAAAGAAGTTGTCCGAAACGTTGACCAATATGCCTCCTTGTCTTGTTGGTATGGAAGCTTGCTCCAGTGCTCATTATTGGGCA
>NZ_JBFRKQ010000109.1:0-6297 GCF_041469505.1 Vibrio sp. 10N.286.49.E11 | reverse complement strand
GCGAAATCTTTAGCAACACCACCGTACACTTTTGCAAGAGTAGTACAGATAGCAGCAGTTAGAGTTGTTTTACCGTGGTCAACGTGGCCGATAGTACCAACGTTTACGTGCGGTTTCGTACGTTCAAATTTTTCTTTAGACATGGGGTGTCCCTCTAGGTACGGATTAGGTGGCTTAAAATAAGACCACGCAACCAAAAAAAATGGTTTTCTTTATTAAAGGAGAAGAAGCTTTAGACTGGTGCTAATACCCAGAGTCGAACTGGGGACCTCACCCTTACCAAGGGTGCGCTCTACCGACTGAGCTATATCAGCACACAAAATGAGTTGGAGCGTGCAGCGGGAATCGAACCCGCATCATCAGCTTGGAAGGCTGAGGTAATAGCCATTATACGATGCACGCAACACGTAACTCTGTTTGAGCTATTTAACCTTTAGAATATGGTGGAGAGGGACGGATTCGAACCATCGAAGGCAGTGCCAACAGATTTACAGTCTGCTCCCTTTGGCCACTCGGGAACCTCTCCAAATTTTGAGCTTTCTCTCGCTTGCCTTATAGGAAGGGAGAAAGTGGTGCCGACTACCGGAATCGAACTGGTGACCTACTGATTACAAGTCAGTTGCTCTACCTACTGAGCTAAGTCGGCACAAGTGGGGCGCATTTTATTGAATGATTTTCCACCTTGCAATAGTAAATTGAAAAAAAGTGCAAAATTCTCTGACCAAACTCCTACATACGGCTATTTAGCTCAAGGTTTACGTCTTTAACCCGCATCTAGTACAGGAAGATATTTTATTTATCTATCGCTTGATGTATTTTCCATGCACT
Organism: Vibrio sp. 10N.286.49.E11; assembly: GCF_041469505.1. Classification (NCBI taxonomy): domain Bacteria; kingdom Pseudomonadati; phylum Pseudomonadota; class Gammaproteobacteria; order Vibrionales; family Vibrionaceae; genus Vibrio; species Vibrio sp. 10N.286.49.E11. The sequence goes on along the minus strand of NZ_JBFRKQ010000109.1, from coordinate 5,469 downwards.
TGTTTTGTTATCCACTATAGAGTTTTGTATGAGCCCATTTATGTCATTTGACCGCGAACGTTGGTCTGAGCTAAGGAATTTAGTTCCGATGACACTTTCTGAGAGCGACTTAAAAGAGCTTCAAGGCATCAATGAAAAGCTCACAATGGAAGAGGCAGTAGAGATCTATCTACCGCTATCTCGTCTATTGAACCTCTATGTGGCAGCCAGACAGAATAGAAACTCGGTACTCCACCAATTTCTAGATAAGAAAGAGAAAGCGCCACCTTTTATCATCGGTATTGCGGGTAGCGTAGCTGTTGGCAAAAGTACCACTGCGCGTCTGCTTAAAGCCCTACTCTCTCGCTGGGAAAACCACCCAAAAGTTGAACTAGTGACAACCGATGGCTTTTTATATCCAAACGAGGTGTTAGAAGAGAAAGGGTTGATGAGCAAAAAGGGCTTTCCTGAATCTTACGATATCAAGCGTTTAGTGAACTTTGTTTCGGATGTAAAAGCTTGCAAGAGAAATGTCACAGCCCCTGTTTACTCGCATCTTACGTACAATATTACTGATGACGTTAAGTGCGTCGACCTACCAGATGTGCTTATTATTGAAGGGCTTAATGTTTTACAAACCGGAATGAATTATCCACACGAGCCACATCGCGTGTTTATTTCAGACTTCCTTGATTTCTCACTCTATGTTGACGCTGATAGCCAACAAATCAAAGAATGGTACGTCAATCGCTTTATGAAATTCCGCGATGGCGCGTTTACTAAGCCTGGCTCTTACTTTAGTCATTACACTAAATTATCGAACCAAGCCGCATTGGACAAAGCAGAAGGTATCTGGAGTTCAATTAATGGCTTGAACCTTGAACAAAATATCCTTCCGACAAGAGAAAGGGCTCACCTGATTCTACGTAAAGGCGCAGATCATATGGTTGAAGAAGTGTTACTAAGAAAATAGTAACGCCTTAGTCGCCTTTTCTTAGCGATATCTCGCCACCAATATAGCTCTCGACACCATTCTCAGTTTTGAGCAATACAGCACCTTGTTCATCGATGCCTTGAACAACACCTTCAATTTCTCTAGGTCCAATGATCAATCTAACATTGCGACCTAAGAAATTATCCAAGCGGTTCCAACGCTCTAAAAAATTGGACATTCCTTTCAACTCGTAGTCGACAAGTGACTTATCCCAAGCATTGATCAGAGCCTGCGCTAACTGGTTACGGTCTGGCACCTTCCCATCACACACTTCTTTAAGGGAAGTCCATGGCTGGCCAATACCTGATGTTGTTGGATCCATGGATAGGTTTAGCCCTAAACCAATCACAATATGCGCAGCGCCACCAGACTGTCCTGACAGCTCGACCAAGATACCTGCAAGCTTCTTGTCATTGTGGTAAAGGTCGTTCGGCCATTTAAGCTTTACACCTTCTACGCCCATCTCTTCCAAAGCTTCAACAACAGCTACACCAACCACAAGGCTTAAGCCCATTGCGGCAGCCATCCCCGCGTCGAGTCTCCAATACATTGAAAGATAGAGGTTTGCACCAAATGGTGATACCCACTCTCGTCCACGGCGTCCACGACCCGCAGCTTGATATTCAGCAATACAGACAGAACCCGATTCGAGGGTGTTAGTGCGCTCTAATAGGTGTTGGTTTGTAGAACCTATGATGGGAATGAGTTCAAGAGAAGCATCGCGACTAACTGCAGACAATTTGTCTTGGTCAAGCATATCCAAACGACTGGCTAGTTTGTAACCCTTGCCTTGTACTCGGTAGATATCTAAACCCCACTCTTGAATACCTTTAATGTGCTTACTGATAGCCGCTCGTGATACGCCAATCATTTCACCTAGGTCTTCACCTGAATGAAACTCACCGTCAGCAAGACATCTCAATAGTGCAAGCTTGGTACTGTGCTCTCTCATGCCAATGACTCCAAAGCCTTATCCAAGTTTGTCTCGCAGTCTCGTCCCATAAAGCGCACTTCATGTTCCAATCGAATATCGAATTTATTCAAAACGGACTGGCGCACTCGCTCTGCAAGCTTAAGGATATCCACAGCAGAAGCCTCATCATAATTGATAATAACCAATGCTTGGTTGGGGTGAACCTGAGCGCCACCTTCTGTCACACCCTTGAACTGGCATTGATCAATCAGCCAGCCAGCAGCAACTTTGATCATGTCATTACTCTCATAACCAACCATATTTGGATATAGAGCTAACAAGCGATCAAAATGATCTTTGGTGATCACAGGGTTTTTGAAGAAGCTACCCGCATTCCCTTGTACTCTAGGGTCTGGCAGCTTACTTGAACGGATAGCACACACTTCATCAAATATAGTGCGAGGGGAGAGCGTATCGGCTGCTAGGCTTTTTAACGGGCCATAGTGATTGCATGGCTCCCACTCTTTCGGCAACGTTAAACCAATCGCAACAACAATCGCTTTATCGTAGAGAGCGTGTTTGAAAATAGAATCTCGGTAACCAAAGAGACACTCTTCTTTGCTTAATCGCTTAACTGTATAAGTATCCAGACACAGGATATCGACATACTCGCATACGTCTTGTAGCTCAACACCATACGCACCAATATTCTGAATCGGAGCAGAGCCGGAACAGCCGGGTATCATTGCTAGGTTTTCTAGACCACCCAGCCCTTTATCCACACTCCACTCAACCAAGCTTGGCCAATCCTCGCCACCACTCACATGCAGTAGGTGATGACTGTCCGTCTCGGCCAGCTCAATCCCGGCTAATTTATTCACGATGACCAGGCCAGCGAAGTGCTCAGTAAAAAGCATATTACTGCCCTTACCCAGTATTAACTTAGGCAAAGCTGACCATTTAGGGTCTTTGTAAAGCGAAATAAGTTCTTCGGTAGTGGTGACTTCAACCAACGCATCACACGTCTGATCGATGGAAAAAGTATGAACATTTTTTAAACTAGCATTGAGATGGAATTGCATGGCGATATTCAATTAACTTACACTGCGGTCATTCTACAGCAGATAAACCAATGGCGCAGTGACTGAATGAACAATGTCATCATTACTCAATTAGACCCAGTAAAGGTTCCCCTAGTTAAACGTTTCTATAAAGAACATTACCCAACGGGAAAAGCGAATAAGAGTGAACTGATCTATTCGTTATTGCTGAATAACGAACTGTGCGGTGTCGTGCGTTTTCGTACAATAGAAAATAATCGCTTACTTACCGGTATGGCGATATCAAAACAACATCGTGGTCAGCAATTAGGCTCCCAGCTTATGGATTATTGTGCGCAACATACGCTTACGGAAGATGATTACTGCTTTGCGTACGCTCATCTCACCAATTTTTACGCGCGACACAAATTCGTACAAGTAGACCCTAAAGATCTACCAAATGGTTTAAGAGTTTTATACGAGCGCTATTCGAATAGCGGAAAAGATCTCATTCCTATGCATTATCAGCAAAATTGTTAGAGAATGCCTCGATTATCTAGTATTTGGTGCTATCCCTTTGGTAAAATTAAAGGTTCGCAATTTTGCATATTTTTAAGGTAAAACAGTCAATATGATTGCCAGTAGGAATCCATTCATACAGTTGCCAACCATAGCGCAGAATCCTGACAAGTTTGAAGTACTACTATCAGCGCAAGAGTTTCGAACTCGCCTACTTGATGAAATATCTCGCGCAACGACTCGTATTAGTTTAGTCGCTTTGTATCTTGAAGATGATGAGGCTGGCCGTGAGATCCTAACTGCCTTATATGAAGCAAAGCAAAAGAATCCAGAATTAGACGTGAGCGTTTGTGTCGATTGGCACCGGGCGCAGCGTGGATTGATTGGCGCAGAGTCTTCTGAAGGCAATGCAGCCATGTATAAAGAGTTCGCAGAGAAATATCAACATTCTGTGCCTGTCTATGGCATTCCCGTTCGCGGCAAAGAAGTCTTTGGCGTATTGCACTTAAAAGGCTTTATCGTCGATGATAGCGTGATATACAGCGGTGCAAGCCTTAACAATATCTATCTGAATTACCATGACCGCTATCGCTTTGATCGTTACCATGTTTTAAACAATGCAGCTCTTGCTGACTCAATGTTTGCCTACGTACACGAACAGATGGTTGCGGACAGCGCTGTTTATGACCTGGCTGATAAGAACAAGCCTGCGACCAAAGAACTGAAACCAGCGATTCGTCAGTTTCGAGCATCATTGGCAAGGTCTCAGTATCAATTCGAAGGGCAAGAGGTTTCAGCAGAGCAAGTGGCTGTAACACCATTGGTTGGTATCGGTAAAAGACGTAACCGTCTGAATCAGGGAATCAACCAACTCGTCGCTCAAGCTAAAGATGAAATCTTCATCTGCACACCTTACTTCAACTTCCCACCTAGCCTAGCTAAAGAAGTGAAGAAAGCACTTAAGCGTGGCGTAAAGGTCAGCATTGTTGTTGGTGATAAGACAGCGAATGATTTCTTTATCTCACCAGAAGAAGAGTTTAAAACGATTGGTGGTTTGCCATACCTTTACGAACTGAACTTACGCCGTTTCGCTAAAGCGAATGAAGCTCATATTGCTAGCCGTAATCTATCAATTCGACTTTGGCAACACGATTCCAATAGCTTCCACCTAAAGGGCATTTGGGTAGATAAGCGCTACATGCTACTAACAGGTAATAATCTAAATCCACGCGCATGGAAGTTGGATCTAGAGAACGGTATCTTTATCCAAGATAACTACCATCACCTAACAGACAAGTTTCAGGCTGAAGTGGATAACATCCTTCAACACACTCAGCTTATCTGTACTTATAAGCAGTTAGACAAGGTAGAGAGCTACCCGATGGAAGTTCAGAAGTTGATTCGTAAGATCACTCGTGTGAAAGCCGATAGGGTGCTTAAGCAAATACTGTAGTCGATGTATTAGAGACACTATTTATCAACGCCTAGCAAACGCTAGGCGTTTTTGTATCTACGAGATAGCTATTTAGGTTTGTTTGATGGTCTTTCGAATCAACATCTCTATTTATGCACAGTGAGTGTGATAGCTTGAAGTGTTAAGCATCCTACCTTTTCCTTAGTCAGTCTCAGGGTTCCAGATACGTGTATCAGGTATGGTTTAGATAGCAGCTAAACGAGTACCAATACGAACATAATCGACAATTACCCTTTACGTATTCAAGCAATAAAGTCTCACTCCTTAGGGCGAAGTACGTACGCGATAGAGAATTTCACATAGTAAAACAATCAGATTAGTGCTCTGCTCTATTTAGCTTAAGAGTTAGAAGTGACCACCTATATTCCCAAGCAGCACCTCCCGATATATAGAGAAGTACTTCATAGCTAGCGATAAGGATCTACTACTAAAACCCAAAACACATACGCAGGAAACGACGAAAGCCTAGTCGTCAGACTAGGCTTTCTGATATGTGCCGGAATAGCATGAAGTGCAGGGGCTCGGTGTCTTTATACCAATTAAAGTAAAA
>NZ_JBFRKQ010000108.1:0-416 GCF_041469505.1 Vibrio sp. 10N.286.49.E11 | reverse complement strand
CTGCGCCATCACTGACACTTGATACGGACTCTGGCTCAGCGGCGGATGACTTCTTAACCAACGACGGCAGCTTCACAGTCGGCGGCACAGAAGAGGGTGCGACAGTCGAATACCTCGTTGACGGAAACTGGACGACAACCGCACCCGTACCAACGGAAGGTGACAACACGTTCACCGTTCGTCAAACCGACGCAGCGGGTAATACATCAGGCAGCAGCGAGCTGACGTTCACTCTAGACACAACAGCGCCAGATGCGCCAACACTGACACTTGATACGGACTCTGGCTCAGCGGCGGATGACTTCTTAACTAACGACGGCAGCTTCACAGTCGGCGGCACAGAAGAGGGTGCGACAGTCGAATACCTCGTTGACGGAAACTGGACGACAACCGCACCCGTACCAACGGAAGGTGAC
>NZ_JBFRKQ010000107.1:0-3545 GCF_041469505.1 Vibrio sp. 10N.286.49.E11 | reverse complement strand
TCAGGCACGTTAACCAGTACCGACGTGGATAATCCAGACAATGCGTTCACGCCGGATTCGATTTCAGGCACCAACGGTGACCTGACTATTGATGCCAATGGTCACTGGGTATTCACCGCCAACAGTGCGTTTAATCAACTGAACGTTGGCGATAAAGTCGAAGAGACCTTCACGGTATCGTCGGTTGATGGCACACCCTCGACCATCAAAGTGACGATTAATGGCACCAACGATGCAGCGACAGTCAGTACCGCAACAGTCAGCGTGGATGAGGCTGATAAAGCGGTAACGACATCAGGAACATTGACTAGTACCGATGTAGACAACCCAGACAATACGTTTACGCCGGATTCGATTGCAGGCACCAACGGTGACCTGACTATTGATGCTAATGGTCATTGGACATTCACAGCCAACAGCGCATTTAATCAATTAAACGTCGGCGACAAAGTCGAAGAGACTTTCACTGTCTCGTCGGTTGATGGCACACCCTCGACCATCAAAGTGACGATTAATGGCACCAATGATAAAGCGACGGTCAGTGCCGCAACAGTCAGTGTGGATGAGACTGATAAAGCGGTAACGACCTCAGGCACGCTAACCAGTACCGATGTTGATAACCCAGACAATACGTTTACGCCGGATTCTATTTCAGGCACCAACGGTGACCTGACTATTGATGCCAATGGTCACTGGGTATTCACCGCTAACAGCGCGTTTAATCAATTGAATGTCGGCGACAAGATCGAAGAGACCTTCACTGTCTCGTCTATTGATGGCACAGCGTCAACGATCAAAGTGACAATTAATGGCACCAATGATAAAGCGACGGTCAGTACCGCAACGGTCAGTGTGGATGAAACTGACAAAGCGGTAACGACATCAGGAACGTTGACCAGTACTGACGTGGATAATCCAGATAATGCATTCACACCGGATTCTATTTCAGGCACCAACGGTGACCTGACTATTGATGCTAATGGTCATTGGGTCTTCACCGCCAACAGCGCGTTTAATCAACTAAATGTTGGCGATAAAGTAGAAGAAACCTTTACGGTATCGTCGGTTGATGGCACAGCGTCAACCATCAAAGTGGCGATTAACGGCACTAACGACGCCGCTACTGTCAGTAGCGCGACCGTTGCCATCGATGAAACCGACAAAGCAGTAACGACTTCAGGAACATTGACCAGTACCGACGTGGATAATCAAGATAATGCGTTTACACCGGATTCGATTACTGGCACCAACGGTGACCTGACTATTGATGCCAATGGTCATTGGTTCTTCACCGCCAACAGCGCGTTTAATCAATTGAATGTCGGCGATAAAGTCGAAGAGACCTTCACGGTATCGTCGGTTGATGGCACACCCTCGACCATCAAAGTGACGATTAATGGCACCGATGACCGCCCTACTATCTCAGGTACCTCAAGTGGCGCGGTGATCGAACAGGGCTTGAACACGGCAGGAAACCCCGATGCGACAGGGAGCTTAATCGCGACTGATATAGATAAGTCCGACACCGTTACGTGGGCAATCAATCAACCCCAAGGTCAATGGGGAACGCTGTCGATTGATCAGCATGGTCATTGGCACTATCAGCTAGACAATTCAACCGGCGGTGCCGCGGATAAACTCGCGGCTGGTGAACATCAGTCTGAATCATTCTGGATCACCGCTACCGATTCAACAGGAGCGACAGTCCCTCATAAAGTCGTTATCGATGTGCAAGGCAGCAACGACAAACCAATTGTCAGTGCGTGGACTCAGCTTCCTGCGGGTAAAGAGGATCAACCCGTAACCATCAAGGCTTCTGACTTGCTAACACATGCAAGCGATGTGGATAGTAGCGATGTATTGCTCGTGACAAATTTGCAAGCGACACACGGTAGCCTGACTGATAATAAAGATGGCACTTATACCTTCACGCCAGATAAAGATTTCAATGGTGAGATTCGACTCACCTATGATGTGGTTGACGGCCATGGGGGCAGCGTCAGCACTCAAGCTAAGTTTGATCTTATCGCAACTCCAGATAACGCGATTATTACCGACGCACAAGCCAATGCAGACTTACGGGGAGTAACTGAAGATCGCGGCTATATAGATACCCACTACCAACTGCATTACGACGGCAGATTAAACATCCAAGACCCTGATAAGGGAGAGGCACAGTTTGATCCGAATATAGGCTCACAAACCTATCAAGGTATTGGCTACGACACCAAACTGGGTGGGCACATACTGCTCATGCGCGACGGTCACTACACCTATACCCTCGACAACCGCAATATACAGAACTTAGCGCAAGGCGAAGTTAAACACGATTCAGCCATTATACGCTCAGCAGATGGTACAACACACACGATAGAGCTAACGGTTCATGGTACCAACGATGCCCCAACCATCAATGCTCAGTCCCACTCAGTGACTGAAGGTGGAAGCGTTCTAAATGGACAAATGGTTGGCCAAGATATTGATACCGGTGCGGCCTTGACTTACAGCGCACCGCAGATTGATGGCTTGGTGGTTAATCCGGACGGCAGTTATAGCTTCGATCCTGCTCACTCTAGCTATCAATCGTTAGCATCAGGTGTCACGAAGACATTGACTGTTCCAGTAACAGTCACAGACGAGCATAATGCGAGCAGCACTCAAAGCCTCTCAATAACGATTACAGGGGTTAATAATTCTGCCGTTATCGGCGGTGTCTATACTGGAGATGTTCATGAAGGGCATACCTATACAGCACCAGATGGTACAATGTCTGGTGGCTACGTCGATGATCGCTCACCAGATCATATGCATGGAAACATCGGCAAATTATGGAACGACGAAATACACACTGATGGTCACCTGAACATTGTTGATCCAGACTCCGGTGAAAGCCATGCCCAAACCGGCGTTTATTACGGCACTCATGGTCGTGTCATACTTCAGAGTAACGGAGATTGGAGCTACTACGCTTCCATAGGCCAAGACGCAACAGGTAGAAAGATTGATCACCTCGGCCAAGGTGAATCGATAACGGATACTGTCACCGTCAAATCGGCTGATGGCACCACTCACGATATTGTTGTCACCGTTCATGGCGATAACGACCGTCCGTATTGTTCTGGTGAAGTGCAACTGAACAACGGTAAAGAAGATCTTGCTCAAACCATCACAGCAACCGAGCTAATCGCTAATACTGTTGACGTAGACGCCAACGATGCAGGTAAGCTCACTATCGCTAATTTGCATGCTGACCATGGCTCGATTCAAGACAATCACGATGGAACCTTCACCTTCACTCCAAGCCACAATTACAACGGCAGCGTCCACTTCACCTACGATGTGAAAGACGCGCATGGTGGTACAACACACACTGGCGCATCAACGACGCTCTCGGCTGTTGGCGATAAAGCCCAAATCGCTGGCGTTGATACTGGTTCAATAACCGAAAACAGCGCGGGTGTCGACATGTCACCCGACTATGCTCACTCAGGCATCGCCACACTTGGCAATACAACACTCTATGCTGATGGCAAGCTGACCATCAC
>NZ_JBFRKQ010000105.1:0-14376 GCF_041469505.1 Vibrio sp. 10N.286.49.E11 | reverse complement strand
TACGAGATACGAGATACGAGATATTTTTGAAAAATGGCGCAGACAAGACAAGCAAAAAATGCCAAACATCATGGTGCAATTTCTATTGTCTATTCCTTGTTCTACAGACACAAAAAAGCCGAGCTAATGCTCGGCTTTTGTATTAAGAATCTAGTATAGATTACTCAGCAGCTTCTTCAGCAGCTGGGCGGTCTACAAGCTCAATGTAAGCCATTGGAGCTTTATCACCAGTACGGAAACCACATTTAAGAATGCGAGTGTAACCACCTTGGCGAGCCGCGAAACGCGGGCCTAGTTCATTAAATAGTTTTGCCACAACTTCGTTATCACGAGTGCGAGCAAATGCAAGACGACGGTTAGCAACACTGTCTGTCTTAGCTAGGGTAATCAATGGCTCAATTACGCGACGTAGTTCTTTTGCTTTAGGCACGGTAGTTTTAATAACTTCGTGACGAACAAGAGAGCTAGCCATGTTGCTGAACATCGCTTTGCGATGACTGCTGTTGCGGTTGAGTTGACGACCACTTTTACGATGGCGCATGACCTAATCCTTCTAACTTTTCGATTAATCTTCAGCGATTGACGCTGGTGGCCAGTTTTCTAGACGCATGCCTAGAGAAAGACCACGTGAAGCAAGCACATCTTTAATCTCTGTAAGAGATTTCTTACCAAGGTTTGGCGTTTTAAGTAGCTCAACCTCAGTGCGCTGTACAAGATCACCGATGTAGTGAATCGCTTCTGCTTTCAAACAGTTAGCAGAGCGAACTGTTAGTTCAAGATCGTCTACAGGACGTAGTAGGATAGGATCGAATTCTGGCTTCTCTTCCTTCTCCTCAGGTACACGTACATCACGAAGATCTACGAACGCATCCAGTTGTTCAGCTAAAATAGTAGCTGCACGACGGATTGCTTCCTCAGGTTCTAGAGTACCGTTCGTTTCCATATCGATAACAAGCTTGTCTAAATCAGTACGTTGTTCTACACGTGCCGCTTCTACAGCGTAAGCGATTTTATCAACCGGGCTGTAAGTAGCGTCAACTAGTAGACGACCGATAGGACGCTCATCTTCTTCAGTATGGATACGAGCTGAAGCTGGAACGTAACCACGACCACGTTCTACTTTGATACGCATAGCGATCTCAGCGTTGTCATCCGTTAGGTGACAAATTACGTGCTCAGGGTTAGCGATCTCTACATCACCATCGTGGGTGATGTCACCTGCAACAACAGGGCCTGAGCCTGATTTGTTCAGTGTAATAAACACTTCATCTTTGCCTTCAGCAACGCGTACAGCCAAACCTTTAAGGTTTAGAAGGATTTCCAGGATATCTTCCTGAACGCCTTCTTTAGTGCTGTATTCGTGTAGCACACCTTCAATTTCAACTTCTGTTACGGCACAACCCGGCATAGAAGATAGAAGAATGCGGCGAAGAGCATTACCTAGAGTGTGGCCGAAACCGCGCTCTAATGGCTCAAGAGTTACTTTCGCGTGTGTCGTATTGATCTGTTCAATGTCAACAAGACGCGGCTTAAGAAATTCTGTTACAGAACCCTGCATTGTGTCCTCTCTTTTTTTAACCTTACTTAGAGTAAAGTTCGACGATCAAGTGTTCATTGATGTCAGCTGATAGGTCAGAACGCTCAGGCATACGCTTGAATGTACCTTCCATTTTGCCAGCATCTACTTCAATCCAAGTTGGCTTTTCACGTTGTTCAGCAACTTCTAGAGCCGCTTTAATACGAGATTGCTGTTTAGCTTTCTCGCGGATAGAAACAACGTCGTTTGCCGCTACTTTGAAAGAAGGAACGTTTACAACTTTACCGTTAACTAGAATAGACTTGTGGCTAACTAGTTGACGAGATTCAGCACGAGTAGCGCCAAAGCCCATACGGTAAACTACGTTATCAAGACGACCTTCAAGAAGCTGAAGCAGGTTTGCACCTGTGTTGCCTTTAAGACGTGCAGCTTCTTTGTAGTAGTTGCGGAATTGTTTTTCTAGAACGCCGTAGATACGACGAACTTTTTGCTTCTCACGAAGCTGAACGCCATACTCAGATAGACGACCGCGACGAGCGCCGTGTACACCTGGTGCGTTATCAATTTTACACTTGGTATCGATCGCACGGACACCAGACTTAAGGAATAAGTCAGTACCTTCGCGACGGCTAAGCTTAAGCTTAGGACCCAAATATCTTGCCATGATCTTTCTCCAATATTCCTAGAAACGAAACTTAAACGCGACGTTTCTTAGGTGGACGACAACCGTTATGAGGGATTGGTGTCGCATCAACAATGTTAGTGATACGGAAACCAGCAGCGTTCAGTGCACGAACAGTAGATTCGCGACCTGGACCTGGACCCTTAACCATAACTTCCAAGTTCTTTAGGCCATATTCTTTAGCCATTTCACCACAACGCTCAGCTGCAACTTGTGCTGCGAACGGAGTAGATTTACGAGAACCACGGAAACCTGAACCACCTGCTGTAGCCCATGCAAGAGCGTTGCCTTGACGGTCAGTGATAGTTACGATTGTGTTGTTGAAAGAAGCATGAATGTGCGCTACGCCATCAGCTACTTGCTTGCGTACGCGCTTACGCGCGCGAGTTGGTTGTTTTGCCATTGTACTCTACCTTATCCGACTATTTCTTGATCGGCTTGCGCGGACCCTTACGGGTGCGAGCGTTGGTTTTAGTACGCTGTCCACGTAGTGGTAGACTGCGACGATGACGAAGACCGCGGTAACAGCCAAGGTCCATAAGACGCTTGATGTTCATCGATACTTCACGACGTAGATCACCTTCTACAGTGTACTTAGCTACACCATCACGCAGTTGATCGATCTGCTCTTCAGTTAGTTCACTGATCTTAGCATCTTCAGCAATACCCACTTCAGCTAGAATAGCTTGAGAGCGAGTTTTACCGATACCGTAGATTGCAGTAAGTGCAATTACAGAATGCTTATGATCAGGAATGTTAATGCCGGCTATACGGGCCATTATTCACTCCTAAGGGGTTCATAAAAGAATTATCCGCAGCAAAGCCCGTTATGGATACGCTGCGGCATACTACTTCTTTTGCACGCAAAAGGTAGGCCGAGGAATATACTCGACTCTACCTTGTATTTCAAGTAAAAATTTCTGCTAATTAGCCTTGGCGTTGCTTATGCTTTGGCTCACTGCAAATCACGCGAACGACACCGTTACGCTTGATAACTTTACAGTTACGGCAGATTTTTTTAACGGAAGCACGAACTTTCATTGCTAAACTCCGTAAATGGAATCGAAATTGTTACCACCGAATTAACGGCCGTAACCCTTCAGATTCGCTTTCTTTAACACAGAATCATACTGTTGTGACATCAGATGAGTCTGTACCTGTGCCATGAAATCCATGATAACTACCACTACGATTAGTAGTGATGTGCCGCCAAAGTAGAAACGAACGTTCCACGCGACCATCATGAACTCAGGAATCAGACATATAAAAGTAATGTATAGAGCGCCCGCAAGGGTTAGTCTAGTCATCACTTTATCGATATATTTCGCTGTCTGCTCACCTGGGCGGATACCGGGTACGAATGCACCAGACTTCTTCAAGTTATCAGCTGTTTCACGTGGGTTAAACACCAACGCTGTATAGAAGAAACAGAAGAAGATTATAGCTGCTGCATAAAGCATTACATACAAAGGTTGACCTGGGCTAAGAGCTAATGACACGTCAGTTAACCAACCGAACGCGCTGCTTTCACCATTTTGACCAAACCACTGCGCTAATGTTCCTGGGAACAAAATAATACTTGATGCGAAAATCGCTGGAATAACACCTGCCATATTAATCTTAAGAGGCAAGTGAGAGCTTTGTGCTGCAAAAACTTTACGACCTTGTTGACGTTTCGCATAGTTAACGACGATACGACGTTGACCACGTTCCATGAAAACTACGAAGTAAATAACAGCAAAAGACAATACAGCAATCAACAGCAGAAGAAGCACATGCAATTCACCTTGACGCGCTTGCTCGATTGTTTGACCGATTGCAGAAGGCAATCCAGCAACAATACCTGCAAAAATCAGAATGGAAATACCATTACCGATTCCTCGCTCAGTGATTTGTTCACCTAACCACATTAAGAACATGGTACCAGTTACTAAACTCACGGTAGCAATAAGCGTAAACATGGTTTGGTTGATAACAACCAGATTGTCGACCATGTTTGGTAAGCCTGTTGCGATACCAATAGCTTGGAATGTTGCAAGTACAAGCGTGCCGTAGCGTGTATATTGGCTTATCTTACGACGGCCTGCTTCACCCTCTTTCTTGAGTTCCGCTAACGCTGGATGAACTACAGTTAGCAATTGGACTACGATCGATGCCGAAATGTACGGCATGATACCCAATGCTAATATAGATGCACGCTCAAGAGCACCACCGGAGAACATGTTAAACATTTCTACGATGGTACCTTTTTGCTGATCGAACAAATCGGCAAGTACAGCTGCGTCAATACCAGGGATCGGCACAAAAGAGCCGGCTCGGAATACTAAAAGTGCACCAATTACGAATAATAAGCGCGACTTTAGTTCACTTAAGCCGCTCTGAGCACTACGAAAATCTTGTCCTGGTTTCTTAGCCATCTGTACCTCGTTCCTCGAGATTATTCCTCGATTTTACCGCCTGCAGCTTCGATTGCAGCTTTAGCGCCTTTAGTCACGCGTAGACCTTTAACAGTCACAGCTTTGCTTAGGTCACCAGAAAGAACGATCTTAACAAACTCGATGTTCTTAGTGATAACGTTAGCAGCTTTAAGGCTGTTAAGATCAACTACGTCACCTGTTACTTTCGCTAGCTCAGCTAGACGAACTTCAGCAGACACTAGGCTCTTACGAGAAGTGAAACCGAATTTAGGTAGACGTTGTTTTAGAGGCATTTGACCGCCTTCAAAACCTGGACGAACAGAGCCGCCAGAACGTGACTTTTGACCTTTGTGACCGCGGCCACCTGTTTTACCAAGGCCAGAACCGATACCACGACCTACACGCTTCTTAGAAGGTTTAGAGCCAGCAGCCGGTGATAGAGTATTCAAACGCATTCTGATTACTCCTCAATCTTAACCATGTAGTAAACCTTGTTGATCATACCGCGTACGCACGGTGTATCTTCAAGTTCTACTGTATGGTTGATGCGACGAAGACCTAGACCTTTAAGACACGCTTTGTGCTTAGGTAGGCGACCAATTGAGCTTTTAGTTTGAGTTACTTTAATAGTTGCCATCGTGTGCTTACTCCGAAATAGATTCAACAGTTAGACCACGTTTAGCAGCAACCATTTCTGGTGACTTAACGTCTACTAGAGCACCAATCGTTGCACGAACGATGTTGATCGGGTTCGTTGAACCGTATGCTTTAGAAAGTACGTTATGTACGCCCGCAACTTCAAGTACAGCACGCATTGCACCGCCGGCAATAACACCTGTACCTTCTGCAGCTGGCTGCATGTAAACTTTAGAGCCCGAATGACGACCTTTCACCGGGTGGTGAAGAGTGCCTTCGTTAAGCGATACTGTAACCATGTTACGGCGCGCTTTTTCCATTGCTTTTTGAATCGCAGCAGGTACTTCACGAGCTTTGCCGTAACCGAAACCTACGCGACCGTTACCGTCACCAACTACTGTTAGTGCAGTAAAGCTCATGATTCGACCACCTTTAACCGTCTTAGATACACGGTTAACTGCGATCAGCTTTTCTTGCAAATCATTAGCTTGTTGTTGTTCTTTAGCCATCTTCCAACCCTACCTTAGAATTTCAGACCAGCTTCGCGAGCAGATTCTGCTAGCGCCGCTACTCGACCGTGGTATTGGAAACCAGAACGATCAAATGCAACTGAAGCTACGCCTTTTTCAAGAGCGCGCTCAGCAACAGCTTTACCAACTGCTTTAGCTGCATCAACGTTACCAGTGTTCTTAACTTGCTCACGGATCGCTTTTTCTACAGTAGAAGCAGCTGCGATAACCTCAGAGCCGTTTGCCGCGATAACTTGTGCGTAAACATGGCGAGGAGTACGGTGTACTACCAGGCGAGTTGCACCAAGTTCTGCAATCTTACGACGTGCACGTGTAGCACGACGGATGCGAGATGCTTTCTTATCCATAGTGATACCTTACTTCTTCTTAGCTTCTTTAGTACGCACATTTTCATCTGCGTAACGAACACCTTTGCCTTTGTAAGGCTCAGGAGCACGGTAAGAACGAATGTCAGCCGCAACTTGACCTACTACTTGCTTATCGCAACCAGTAATGATGATCTCAGTTTGGCTAGGGCACTCAGCTTTAATACCTTCAGGTAGAGCGTGCTCTACTGGGTGAGAAAAACCAAGAGTTAGAGCTACAGAGTTGCCTTTCATAGCAGCACGGTAACCAACACCCTTAAGAGTTAGCTTCTTAGTGAAGCCCTCAGTAACACCCACAACCATGTTATTAACTAGAGCGCGAGCTGTACCAGCTTGTGCCCATGCGTTAGTAACACCTTCTTTCGGACCGAAAGTTAGGTTGGTTTCTTCCTGTGCAATAACTACGGCGCTGTTAAGAACGCGAGTAAGCTCACCTTTGCTACCTTTTACAGTAACTTCTTGGCCGTTTAGTTTCACCTCTACGCCAGCTGGAATAGCGACAGGTGCTTTAGCAACACGAGACATAATCTACTCCTTAAGCTACGTAACAGATGATTTCACCGCCAAGACCTGCTTTACGAGCAGCACGGTCAGACATCAGACCCTTGGAAGTAGAAACAACTGCAATACCAAGACCACCCATCACTGTAGGTAAAGAGTCTTTATTTTTATAAACTCTTAGACCAGGACGTGATACACGCTTGATTTGCTCGATTACAGGTTTAGCTTGGAAGTACTTAAGAGTAACTTCTAGCTCAGGTTTTGCTTCGCTGTTAACAGCGAAGTCTACGATGTAACCTTCAGCTTTAAGTAATGCAGCAATTGCAACTTTAAGCTTTGAAGAAGGCATTTTTACAGCAACTTTGTTTGCTGCCTGACCGTTACGAACTCGGGTCAGCATATCCGAAATCGGATCTTGCATGCTCATAAGATTTACTCCAAATGATTAAGTGGCAATTACCAGCTAGCCTTACGAAGACCCGGAATCTCGCCTTTCATGCAAGCTTCACGAACCTTAATGCGGCTTAGACCGAATTTACGTAGGTAACCGTGTGGACGACCAGTTTGGTTGCAACGGTTGCGCTGACGTGATGCACTTGAATCACGTGGAAGAGATTGCAGTTTAAGAACCGCATTCCAACGATCTTCTTCAGATGCGTTTACATCGCTAATGATAACTTTTAGCGCAGAACGCTTTTCAGCGAACTTAGCTACTAGTTTTGCACGTTTAGCTTCACGTGCTTTCATTGATTGTTTAGCCATAACAGTAACCCTACCCTTACTTACGGAATGGGAAGTTAAAGGCAGCCAGCAGAGCTCGGCCTTCCTCATCGGAACCCGCAGAAGTCGTGATAGTGATATCAAGACCGCGGACACGATCGACTTTATCGTAGTCGATTTCCGGAAAGATGATTTGCTCGCGAACGCCCATGCTGTAGTTACCGCGACCGTCAAAAGACTTAGCGCTAACACCACGGAAATCACGTACACGCGGAAGTGCGATAGAGATTAAACGCTCTAAAAATTCCCACATGCGCTCACCACGCAAGGTTACTTTACAACCAATTGGGTAGCCTTCACGAATTTTGAAACCAGCTACAGATTTACGCGCTTTAGTGATAAGTGGCTTTTGACCAGAGATCGTTGCCATATCAGCTGCTGCGTTTTCTAGCAGTTTCTTATCGTTGATTGCTTCACCAACGCCCATATTTAGGGTGATTTTCTCAATCCTAGGGACTTGCATGACGCTTGTGTAGCTGAACTCTTTGGTAAGCTCAGCGACTACAGACGACTTGTAGTAATCATGCAGTTTCGCCATAGTAGAACTCCAAATTACTTCTAATTAGTTAGAAACAGTTTCGCCGTTAGATTTGAAGAAACGAACTTTCTTGCCATCTTCGATACGGAAACCGATACGGTCTGCTTTACCAGTAGCCGCGTTAAAAACAGCAACGTTAGAAGCATCAATAGCTGCTTCTTGTTCAACGATGCCACCTTGTTGACCTAGAGCCGGAACCGGCTTTTGGTGTTTCTTAACAAGGTTGATGCCTTCAACGATAACTTTACCAGTTGTCAGAACCTTAGTTACTTTACCTTTCTTGCCTTTATCTTTACCAGCAAGAATGATTACTTCGTCATTACGACGGATTTTAGCTGCCATATTGCCGCTCCTTACAGAACTTCAGGTGCTAGTGATACAATCTTCATGAATTTCGCGTTACGAAGTTCACGAGTCACAGGACCAAAGATACGTGTGCCGACTGGTTGCTCAGTAGTGTCATTTAACAATACACAAGCATTACTGTCGAAGCGAATGACAGAACCGTCTGGGCGACGAACGCCTTTACGGGTGCGCACTACTACCGCCTTCAGAACATCACCTTTCTTTACTTTACCGCGAGGAATCGCTTCCTTCACTGTAACCTTGATGACGTCACCGATATGTGCATAACGGCGGTGAGAGCCACCCAGAACCTTAATACACATTACCTTGCGCGCGCCAGAGTTATCTGCTGCGTCAAGTGTACTTTGCATCTGGATCATTGTTAGTGCTCCGCTAAATATTAAAACTAGACCCTCTCGGGTCGGGCTGCCTCTTTAAAAGGGACGCGAATTGTACCACCCTTTTTTTAAATTGGGTAGACAAAAAACAAGCGGCTCCAAAAAATAATTTGGAGCCGCTTATAAGTTATAGAATTACAAAGATTAAATCTTCGCTTTTTCTAGAACTTTAACCAATGTCCAAGACTTAGTCTTAGACAGAGGACGACACTCAGCGATTTCAACTTTGTCGCCTAGGCCACAAGTGTTGTCTTCGTCGTGTGCGTGTACTTTAGTCGTGCGTTTGATGAACTTACCGTAAATTGGGTGTTTTACAGTGCGTTCAATAGCAACAACGATAGACTTGTCCATCTTGTCGCTTACTACACGGCCTTGCTGGATGCGGTTAGTTTCGCTCATTATGCGCCTGCCTTTTCAGTCAAAACAGTTTTCACACGTGCGATGTCACGGCGTACAGCTTTTAGAGTATGAGTTTGCTGAAGTTGACCAGTTGCAGCTTGCATGCGCAAGTTGAACTGTTCACGTAGCAAATTCAATAGCTCAGCGTTAAGCTCTTCAACGTTCTTTTCGCGTAGATCTTGTGCTTTCATCACATCACCTGCTTAGTTACAAAAGTAGTTTTAACAGGCAGTTTACGTGCCGCTAGGCGGAACGCTTCACGTGCCAACTCTTCAGGTACGCCATTCATCTCGTACATAACTTTGCCTGGTTGGATTTGAGCAACCCAGTACGCAACTGAACCTTTACCTTTACCTTGACGAACTTCAAGAGGCTTTTCAGTAATTGGCTTGTCTGGGAATACACGAATCCAGATTTGACCTTGACGCTTAATGTGACGTGTCATAGCACGACGTGCCGCTTCGATTTGACGTGCAGTCAGACGACCACGGCCAACAGCTTTAAGACCGAATTCGCCGAAGCTTACTTCAGTACCTTTAGCTAGACCACGGTTACGACCAGTCATAACCTTGCGGAACTTAGTACGTTTTGGTTGTAGCATCGTTCGACTCCTTACTTACGGCCTTTACGCTGCTTCTTAGGCTTATCGCCTTTTGGCTCTACTGCGTTAGCAGCTGGCATACCGCCTAGAATCTCACCTTTGAAGATCCAAACTTTAATGCCGATCACACCGTATTGAGTGTGAGCCGAAGAAGTTGCGTAATCAATGTCTGCACGTAGAGTGTGTAGAGGCACACGGCCTTCACGGTACCACTCAGAACGTGCGATTTCAGCACCGCCAAGACGGCCGCCTACTTGTACTTTGATGCCTTTAGCGCCTAGACGCATAGCATTTTGTACCGCACGCTTCATTGCACGACGGAACATAACACGACGCTCTAGTTGAGACGCGATGCTATCAGCTACAAGCTGACCATCTAGCTCAGGCTTACGTACTTCAGCGATGTTAATTTGCGCTGGTACACCTGCGATTTTAGCTACAGCTGCGCGTAGCTTCTCTACGTCTTCACCTTTCTTACCGATAACAACGCCAGGGCGAGCAGTGTGAATAGTCACACGGATGCTCTTAGCTGGACGCTCGATAACGATACGAGATAATGATGCTTTTTGTAGTTCCTTTGTAAGGAACTGACGTACCTTGAAGTCGCCGTCTAGGTTGTCAGCGAATTCGTTGGTATTAGCAAACCATGTAGCATTCCAAGGCTTAACGATGCCAAGACGAATACCATTAGGATGTACTTTCTGACCCATTGCTTACTCTCCTAGTCTTTAGCGATCTGCTACAACAATAGTGATGTGGCTTGAACGCTTCAAGATACGATCCGCACGACCTTTAGCACGAGGCATAATACGCTTCATGATAGGGCCCTCATCTACGAAGATTTTAGCGACATTTAGATCGTCGATATCTGCACCTTCGTTATGTTCCGCGTTAGCGATAGCTGACTCAAGAACCTTCTTAACTAATACAGCAGCTTTTTTGTTGCTGAAAGTTAGAATTTCTAGAGCTTGGTCTACCGACTTACCGCGAATTTGGTCTGCAACTAAGCGAGCTTTCTGTGGAGAAATACGAGCAAAGTTATGTTTAGCTAAAGCTTCCATCATCTACTCCTTATTTCTTCTTAGCTTTCTTATCTGCAGCATGACCGCGATAAGTACGAGTTGGTGCAAATTCGCCCAGTTTGTGACCGATCATTTCTTCGGTAACGAAAACTGGAACGTGCTGACGACCATTATGGACAGCGATGGTCAAACCAATCATTGTTGGGATGATCATTGAGCGACGGGACCAAGTCTTAATAGGCTTTTTGTCTCCGCTTTCCACCGCTTTCTCTACCTTCTTCAGCAAGTGTAGGTCAATAAAAGGACCTTTCTTGAGAGAACGTGGCATGGCGATTCCTCTTTATAAATTATTTAGTGCGACGACGTACGATGTACTTGTCAGTGCGCTTGTTCTTACGAGTCTTGAAGCCCTTAGTAGGAACGCCCCAAGGAGAAACTGGGTGACGACCACCAGATGTGCGGCCTTCACCACCACCATGTGGGTGATCCACCGGGTTCATTACTACACCACGTACGGTTGGACGTACGCCGCGCCAGCGTGAAGCACCAGCTTTACCAAGTTCACGTAGCATATGCTCAGAGTTACCAACTTCACCGATCGTTGCACGACCTTCAGAAAGAACTTTGCGCATCTCACCAGAACGTAGACGGATAGTTACGTATGCACCATCGCGAGCGATGATTTGAGCATAAGCACCAGCCGAACGAGCTAGTTGAGCACCTTTACCAGGCTTAAGTTCAACACAGTGTACAGTAGAACCTACTGGGATGTTGCGCATCGGCAGAGTGTTACCTGCTTTGATTGCAGCATCTACGCCAGATTGAATCTGGTCGCCTGCGTTAACACCTTTAGGTGCAATGATGTAACGACGCTCACCGTCTGCGTACAGAACTAGAGCGATGTTAGCACTACGGTTTGGATCGTATTCTAGACGCTCAACTTTCGCTGGGATGCCATCTTTAGTACGTTTGAAGTCAATTACACGGTAATGGTGCTTATGACCACCACCGATGTGACGTACTGTAATACGACCGTTGTTGTTACGACCACCGTTCTTAGAGTTTTTCTCTAGAAGTGGTGCGTATGGCTTACCCTTGTGTAGGTCAGCGTTAACAACTTTAACGACGTGACGACGACCAGGGGAAGTCGGCTTACATTTAACAATAGCCATTTTTACTACTCCTGTTATTCCGCGCCGCCAACGAAGTCAAGATCTTGACCTTCTTTCAAAGTAACGTAGGCTTTCTTAACGTCTGAACGACGGCCTTCACGCATACCTTGACGTTTGGTCTTACCCTTTAATACAAGAGTATTTACAGACTTAACTTCAACTTCAAATAGCTTTTCTACAGCTGCTTTGATCTCTTTCTTAGTTGCATCTTTAGCTACTTTGAAAACGATAGTGTTCGCTTTCTCAGCTGCCATAGTTGCTTTTTCAGAGATGTGCGGAGCACGTAGAACTTTTAAGATACGCTCTTCAGTGATCATGCTAGCATCTCCTCAACTTGCTTAACTGCGTCAGCAGTCATTAGAACCTTGTCGAAAGCGATTAGTGATACTGGATCAACACCAGCAACATCACGTGCATCTACTTTGTATAGGTTACGAGCAGCTAAGAATAGATTTTCATCTACTTCGCCAGTCACAATCAGAACGTCGCTTAGCTCAAGCTCTTTAAGCTTAGCTACAAGTTCTTTTGTTTTTGGTGCTTCTACAGAGAAGTTATCAACAACGATTAAACGCTCTTGACGAACTAGCTCAGAAAGAATGCTCTTCATAGCACCGCGGTACATTTTTTTGTTTACTTTTTGGCTGTGATCTTGTGGTTTCGCAGCAAAAGTAACACCACCTGTACGCCAGATTGGGCTACGAATTGTACCAGCACGTGCGCGGCCAGTACCTTTTTGACGCCATGGCTTAGCGCCACCGCCAGATACTTCAGAACGAGTCTTTTGAGCACGAGTACCTTGACGAGCACCTGCTGCATATGCAACAACTACTTGGTGTACAAGAGCTTCGTTGAAGTCACGTCCGAAAGTAGTCTCGGAAACAGTTAGTGCATCAGCACCTTTAACCATCAATTCCATTACTTACTCCTAGACGTTATGCTTTAACAGCAGGTTTTACGATCACGTTTCCGCCTGTTGAGCCCGGTACTGCACCTTTAATAAGGAGTAGATTGCGCTCAGCGTCAACACGTACGATCTCTAGGTTTTGAGTCGTTACACGCTCAGCACCCATGTGACCTGCCATTTTCTTGCCTTTAAACACGCGGCCTGGAGTTTGACATTGGCCAATTGAACCCGGTGCGCGGTGAGACAAAGAGTTACCGTGAGTCATATCTTGAGTAGAGAAGTTCCAACGCTTGATAGCGCCTTGGAAGCCTTTACCTTTAGATGTACCAGTAACGTCTACTTTTTTAATTTCGTTGAAAAGTTCTACGTTTAGCTCAGCGCCAACTTCAAACTCTTCGCCGTTTTCTAAACGGAATTCCCAAAGACCGCGACCTGCTTCTACACCCGCTTTCGCGAAGTGACCAGCTTCAGGTTTAGTTACACGGTTAGCTTTCTTAGCACCAGTAGTTACTTGGATTGCTGCGTAGCCGTCTGTCTCAAGAGTTTTAACTTGAGAAATACGGTTCGCTTCAACCTCAACAACAGTTACTGGGATAGAAACGCCTTCTTCAGTAAATACGCGGGTCATACCCACTTTACGTCCGACTAGACCAATCATTATTCTTATCTCCCTTAACCTAGGCTGATTTGAACATCAACGCCAGCTGCAAGATCAAGACGCATTAGAGCATCAACAGTTTTATCTGTTGGCTCAACGATGTCGATCAAACGCTTGTGAGTACGGATTTCGTACTGATCACGTGCATCTTTGTTGACGTGTGGAGAGGTAAGAACAGTGAAACGCTCTTTACGAGTAGGAAGTGGAATAGGACCACGAACCTGTGCGCCAGTACGTTTTGCTGTTTCAACGATTTCCGCAGTTGAAGCATCGATTAGCTTGTAATCAAACGCTTTAAGGCGGATACGAATACGTTGGTTCTGCATGAGACAGAGCTCCAATTATTAAAAATTACACAAACAATATCGCCACTCAAACCCGATAAAACGAGAGAATGCCGATTGATTTATGTGAAACCGTAGCACCCAAAATTAGGACGCATTGTCAGTTAACTTTTGAAGTAAACAAGAAGTTTACTATTTTTATTAACCGCGAACATAAGCTGAGTATACATTACTAGGTAAGACCTACTCCTCAGTGCTCATTGGTTCACAACCAGCGTTAGCCAGTGCGATGCATTATACAGATCACACTTTAGTATGCAAGTAGTGTTGGAAAAATAATCGCAATTTATTGGAAGTTGGTTTTGTATCGAGAGGGAAGAAGATAGATGGAAGGTAATATTTCTTTTGAGAAAACAAAAGGGAAGCCGAAGCTCCCCTTTTCAGATGCGTGCTCTTCTAATGAAGAGAGTGCAAAAATCTAAATGCTATTAAGCGAAGATTTTAGCTACAACACCAGCACCAACTGTACGGCCACCTTCGCGGATTGCGAAACGTAGACCTTCGTCCATTGCGATTGGAGCGATTAACTCAACAGTCATTTGAACGT
>NZ_JBFRKQ010000104.1:0-9340 GCF_041469505.1 Vibrio sp. 10N.286.49.E11 | reverse complement strand
CTCAAAATAATTGGAGTTGCAGCTAGGCGACCCTTTCTTTGTTAAGTAACTAAAGTTCTGCCCTATGAGCATAGATTTACTATGTGATTAGGGTGAACTTACGCAGTTAACAACGCTGCGGCTTCAAGTATGAAGAGTATTTACTTTTTCTTTTTCACTGCTTTCTTATTTGGAAGGTCAGTGATTGAACCTTCGAATACTTCCGCAGCTAGACCAACAGACTCGTGTAGAGTTGGGTGAGCGTGGATAGTAAGTGCAATATCTTCTGCATCACAACCCATTTCAATTGCTAGGCCGATTTCGCCAAGAAGTTCACCACCGTTAGTACCAACAACAGCACCACCGATTACGCGATGAGTATCTTTATCGAAGATCATCTTAGTAACGCCGTCTGCACAGTCAGAGGCGATTGCACGACCAGAAGCAGCCCAAGGGAAAGTAGCAACTTCGTAGTTGATGCCTTCAGCTTTCGCTTCTTTCTCAGTCTTACCTACCCAAGCAACTTCTGGCTCAGTGTACGCGATTGATGGAATAACCTTAGGGTCGAAGTAGTGCTTCTTACCAGAGATAACTTCAGCAGCTACGTGACCTTCATGCACACCTTTGTGAGCAAGCATTGGTTGACCAACAACGTCACCGATCGCGTGGATGTGAGGAACGTTAGTACGCATTTGCTTATCAACATTGATGAAGCCACGCTCATCAACTTCGATACCCGCTTTTTCAGCGTCGATAAGTGCACCGTTTGGAACACGACCGATAGCAACAAGAACAGCATCGTAGCGCTCAGCTTCAGCTGGTGCTTTTTTGCCTTCCATTGATACGTAGATACCGTCTTCTTTCGCTTCAACAGCAGTCACTTTAGTTTCAAGCATTAGCTTGAACTTGTTCTTAATGCGCTTAGTGAAAACTTTAACGATATCTTTATCCGCAGCAGGGATAACTTGATCGAACATCTCTACAACTTCAACTTTAGAACCTAGAGAGTGGTAAACCGTACCCATCTCAAGACCGATGATACCGCCGCCCATGATAAGCAGTTTTTCAGGTACTTCGTTTAGTTCTAGTGCATCCGTAGAATCCCAAATACGTGGGTCTTCATGTGGGATGAAAGGAAGTTTGATTGGGCGAGAACCCGCAGCAATGATTGCGTTGTCGAAGTTAACCGTAGTTGCTTCACCTTCGCCTTCAACAAGAATGCTGTTAGGACCAGTGAACTTACCGAAACCGTTAACAACAGTAACGTTACGCATCTTAGCCATACCGCCAAGACCGCCAGTTAATTGATCAACTACTTTATCTTTCCAGATACGAATCTTGTTGATGTCAGTTTGTGGCTCGCCGAATACAACGCCGTGCTCTGCCATCGCTTTAGCTTCTTCGATTACTTTAGAAACGTGAAGAAGTGCTTTTGATGGAATACAACCAACGTTTAGACATACACCACCAAGAGTGCTGTAACGTTCAACTAGTACTGTTTCTAGACCTAAATCCGCACAACGGAATGCAGCTGAGTAACCAGCAGGACCTGAACCAAGTACAACAACTTGGGCTTTAATTTCTTTGCTCATTGTGACCTCTTGTAGTCATTATCCCTAACAGGCTGAGTAGATGTTCTTAAAATTATTGGGCTTTCAAACAGGAAACATTTTACAGAGATGTTAACAGTGTGAAAGTAGCTTTAAGTTAGCCTGTGAGCTAGACAACAATTCCCTCTCGCTTTCTTAGAAATGCGGGAAACTGTTCTCTAAAAATAGTCTTTATATAAAGAATTAAGGTGACCCGAAAGCCACCTTAATAATTACTTTCTCAATTACAGAACTAGACGACGAATGTCAGATAGTGCGCTGTTTAAGAAAGTAATGAAGCGTGCACCTTCTGCACCATCGATCACGCGGTGATCATATGATAGAGACAGTGGAAGCTGTAGACGTGGTTGGAACTCTTTACCATTCCAAACTGGCTTAATCTCAGACTTAGATACACCTAAGATACCGACTTCTGGAGCATTTACGATTGGTGTAAATGCAGTACCGCCAATACCACCAAGGCTAGAGATTGTGAAACAACCGCCTTGCATGTCTGCCGCAGTTAGCTTGCCAGAGCGTGCTTTCTTAGAAACAACCATTAGTTCTTCAGATAGCTCGTAAATACCTTTCTTGTTCACATCTTTGAAAACAGGAACAACTAGGCCGTTTGGTGTATCAACTGCGATACCCACGTTTACGTACTTCTTAAGAATGATGCTTTCGCCATCGTCAGAAAGAGACGAGTTGAATGCTGGGAATGCTTCTAGCGCTTTAGCAACAGCTTTCATGATGAACACAAGTGGAGTGATCTTCATACCAGTGTCTTTCTTCGCTTCGATTGCGTTCTGTTCTTTACGGAATGCTTCTAGCTCAGTGATGTCTGCGTTGTCCCACTGTGTAACGTGAGGGATCATTACCCAGTTACGGTGCAGGTTAGCGCCAGAGATCTTCTTAATCTTAGAAAGCTTCTGAACTTCAGTTTCGCCGAACTTGCTGAAGTCAACTTTTGGCCATGGTAGTAGACCAAGAGCAGAACCGTCACCGCCTTTGCCAGATGCCGCTGCACCAGACTCAAGACGCTTAAGTGCATCTTTAACGTAAGACTGAACGTCTTCTTTAAGGATACGGCTCTTACGACCAGTACCTTTAACCTTAGAAAGGTTAACGCCAAATTCACGAGCAAGACGACGAACTACAGGAGAAGCGTGCGCGTAGTCACCGTTCTCTTGGAAGTCGCCAGCTGCTGGAGCTACTGTTTCTGCTTTAAGTGCAGGTGCTGCTGCCGGAGCTGCTGCTTGTGCTGGAGCGGAAGCCACTACTGCTACTGGAGCTGCGCCTTCCACAACGAAAGTCATGATTAGAGAGCCAGTTGACACTTTGTCACCAGCTGCAATCTTGATCTCTTTTACTGTACCAGCGAATGGTGCAGGCACTTCCATTGAAGCTTTGTCGCCTTCAACAGTAATTAGAGATTGCTCTTCTTCTACTGTATCGCCAACCGCTACCATGATTTCAGTAACTTCTACTTCGTCACCACCGATATCAGGAACGTTCACTTCTTTCTCAGCAGATGCTGCTGGAGCCGCTGCAACTGGTGCTGGAGCAGGAGCTGCTGCAACTGGAGCGCCAGAACCTGCCACTTCAAATACCATCACTAGAGAACCAGTAGATACTGAATCACCAGAAGCGATCTTGATTTCTTTAACGATACCAGCGAATGGTGCAGGTACTTCCATTGAAGCCTTGTCACCTTCAACAGTAAGAAGAGATTGCTCTTCTTCTACTGCGTCACCGATAGCTACCATGATTTCAGTTACTTCAACTTCATCACCGCCGATATCAGGAACGTGAACTTCTTTAAGCTCTGCCGCTGCTGCCGCTGCAGGCGCAGCTACTGGAGCTGCCTCTGCTGCTGGAGCAGGTGCAGCTTCAGCTGCACCCTCGGCTTCGAAAATCATGATAAGAGAACCAGTAGAAACAGAATCGCCTTCAGCTACTTTGATTTCTTTAACAATACCTGCTTGAGACGCTGGAACTTCCATAGAAGCTTTGTCGCCTTCAACAGTGATCAGAGACTGCTCTTCTTCAACCTTGTCGCCAACGCTTACAAGAATCTCAGTAACTTCAACCTCATCCGCACCGATGTCAGGTACATTAATTTCGATTGCCATTGCTTATTTACCTTCTAGTTAAGCGCTGTATTAAGCGTATTGTGGGTTTGTTTTTTCAGTGTCGATATCGAATTTAGCAATTGCTTCAACAACTACAGATTTCTCGATATCACCACGTTTAGCCAGTTCAGTTAGCGCTGCAACTACGATGTAGCCAGCGTTAACTTCGAAGTGACGACGTAGGTTTTCACGGCTGTCAGAACGGCCGAAACCATCTGTACCAAGTACTTTATAAGACTCAGTTGGCATGTACGCACGTACTTGCTCAGCGTAGTTCTTCATGTAGTCAGTCACTGCGATTGCAGGTTCTTTACCAAGAACAGTTGTGATGTACGGTACTTTTTCTTCCGCTTCTGGGTGAAGCATGTTGTCACGCTCTACCGCTTGACCATCACGAGTTAGTTCGTTGAACGACGTTACAGAGAATACGTCAGATGCTACGCCGTACTCTTCACTTAGAATTGCAGCCGCTTTACGCGCTTCGTTCATAATAGTACCAGAGCTCATTAGTTGAACTTTGCCCTTAGCACCAGCGTGAGATTCAAGCTTGTAAATACCTTTACGGATGCCTTCTTCAGCGCCTTCTGGCATTGCTGGCATTGCGTAGTTCTCGTTCATTACTGTTAAGTAGTAGTAAACGTTTTCTTGCTCAGGACCGTACATGCGACGGATACCGTCTTGCATGATTACCGCTAACTCGTAAGCAAACGTTGGGTCGTAAGAGATACAGTTAGGTACTGTGTTCGCCATGATGTGCGAGTGACCATCTTCGTGCTGTAGACCTTCGCCGTTTAGCGTTGTACGACCAGCAGTAGCACCCAGTAGGAAGCCACGAGCTTGTTGGTCACCTGCTAGCCATGCCATGTCGCCAATACGTTGGAAACCGAACATTGAGTAGTAGATGTAGAACGGGATCATCGGTAGATCGTTTGTGCTGTATGACGTTGCAGCAGCAACCCATGAAGCCATAGAACCTAGTTCGTTGATACCTTCTTGAAGAACTTGACCAGACGTTGCTTCTTTGTAGTAAGAAACGATGCCTTTATCTTCTGGAGTGTAATCTTGACCGTGTGGGTTGTAGATACCAACCTGACGGAATAGACCTTCCATACCGAATGTACGTGCTTCATCACAGATGATAGGAACGATGTTCTTACCAATGTTCTTATCTTTAAGAAGGATGTTTAGCGTACGTACGTAAGCCATAGTTGTAGAGATATCACGCTTCTGCTCACCTAGTAGAGGTGCGAATGCGTCTAGCTCAGGAACCTTGAACTCTTGTGTAAACTTAGGAAGACGTGCTGGAGTGTAACCGTGTAGAGCGTTACGACGCGCGTGCATGTATTCGTATTCAGCAGAACCTTCTTCCAGTTTTAGATATGGAAGTTCAGCGATTTTCTCATCTGATAGTAGGTCTTCAAGGCCTAGGCGATCACGCAGGTGTTGAACATGAGTCATGTCCATTTTCTTAACACCGTGTGCAATGTTCTTACCTTCAGCTGCATCACCCATGCCGTAACCTTTAACAGTTTTAGCTAGGATTACCGTTGGCTTACCGTTTGTCTCTTTTGCATTGTTGAATGCAGCAAACAGTTTAGAAGAATCGTGACCACCACGCTTAAGAGCGAAGATTTCGTCATCAGTCATATCAGCAACGAGTGCAGCTGTTTCTGGGTACTTACCAAAGAAGTGCTCACGTACGTATGCGCCATCTTTAGATTTAAATGTTTGGTAATCACCATCGATAGTTTCGTTCATTAGTTGAAGAAGCTTACCAGTAGTGTCTTTAGCCAGTAGTGAATCCCAGTTGCTACCCCAGATAACTTTAACAACGTTCCAACCTGCGCCTTTGAATAGGCCTTCAAGTTCTTGAATGATGCTACCGTTACCCATTACAGGACCGTCTAGACGCTGTAGGTTACAGTTGATTAGGAAACATAGGTTGTCTAGCTTCTCACGCGCAGCGAAAGAGATAGCACCACGTGATTCTGGCTCATCCATCTCACCGTCACCTAGGAACGCGTATACGCGTTGCGCTGAAGTTTCTTTCAGGCCACGGCCGTCAAGGTACTTAAGGAAGCGCGCTTGGTAGATCGCAGAAATAGGACCAAGACCCATAGATACTGTCGGGAATTGCCAGAACTCAGGCATCAGTTTCGGGTGCGGGTAAGAAGGGATACCTTTACCATCAACTTCTTGACGGAAGTTATCTAGCTGCTCTTCAGTTAGACGACCTTCAACGAATGCACGAGAGTAGATACCTGGAGAGATGTGACCTTGGTAATAAACTAGATCGCCACCGTCAGTCTCGTTTGGAGCACGGAAGAAGTGGTTGAAACATACTTCATAGAACGCTGCTGCTGACTGGTAAGAAGCCATATGACCACCAAGGTCTAGGTCTTTCTTAGAAGCACGCAATACGATCATGATTGCGTTCCAGCGAATAATCGAACGAATACGACGCTCAAGAGTTACGTCACCAGGGTAAGCTGGCTCTTGTGCTGCTGGAATTGTGTTGATGTAGTTTGTGTTGATGCCTGTAGCCATATCAACACCATCTAAACGCGCTTTATCTAGAACTTGTTCTAGTAAAAACTGTGCACGTTCTACACCTTCTTCACGTACTACTGACTCAAGAGCTTCTAACCAATCTTGAGTTTCCAGAGCATCAACGTCATGCTTCATGTCAGACATGGCGATCTATCCTTTTTGTTAGTTGGATTCTACTAAACACGTAAAAAGCCGAAGTATTACGGCTATTTACCCTGTTGAATTCGACGTAGAGAACGTTCGCGACGCGACTCTTCCTTCGTCAAATCCAGCAATGTTTCTTCGATGTAAGCTAAATGAGAATGTGACATTTCACGTGCCTGTTCTGGCTGCCCTGAAACAATCGCATCTACAATGTTAGCTCGATGTATACTCACTTTCTCCACAACGTCTTTACGACGATGCAACAGCTTTAAATTCTCTAAGACGTTTTGTTCGAGTAACGGAGCCAAACTACGAACAATGTGCAATAACACCACATTGTGTGCAGCCTCTGTTAAAGCAATAAGAAAAGCCATCACTGCTGCAGATTCGGCTTCAATATCACCCTTATCTTGCGCACCATGAATCTTTTCTTGGCATGCTTGAATTCGAGCAAAGTCTTCATCAGTACCACGCAATGCCGCAAAGTAAGCCGAAATCCCTTCCATCGCATGACGCGATTCCAACAAGTCTAGTTGGGTTTCAGAATGGGATGACAACAAATTAAGCAAAGGATCTGAAAAGCTTTTCCAGATATTTTCGCTCACAAACGTACCTCCACCTTGACGGCGAGTAAGCAAGCGTTTTGCTTCTAAACGTTGTATGGCTTCTCGAATTGAAGGACGAGACACATCGAACTGTTTCGCCAGTTCGCGCTCTGGTGGCAGCTGCTGCCCAGGAGCCAGTGTTCCCTCCACAATCAACCTTTCTAACTCTTGTTCGATAACATCGGAGAGTTTTGGCTGACGAATCCTTTGATAAGCCATAGTTTGTTATTCTTCTTTTTCTTCGCTGACAATTGGTAATACCAATTTTAAGTTGCGCAGAAATTAACATAATTAAAACGCCACTGTCCAGTCTAAAATTGACCTGCATCATAGAATGCAGTGTGAATTAACCGTGATTTAACAAATGAAATTTAAAACAGCAACCAAATTGGTCTTACCATTTACAGGGGTAATACTTTTGGGGAGGATTCGTGCTAGAAAGTTTCAGGATAAAAATGAATTGTTTCAGAAAGATTAGTCAAACTAGGTCAAAAATCGAACCGAGCGCACATTAGAGACAGAAATTCTGTTCATAAGTCTTAATATTTAGGCGTTTGATAAGCGCGTCACACTCTGGATTTATTGATGCTTAGCTCCCAACCACTTTATTTACATAGCAACAACAAAAATTCACAAGTCATTATGCTAGGCGTTGATTATTCACACCTAGCTGTCAGTAACACCATTTAAAACTCGAAGCTTAGGCCTTGAGCTTTCTTTTGAATTTCTGCCAGTCGAAAACCAAACCAGGGTCAGTCTTACGCAAGGGGGCAATATATTGATGTCCTGTGATGCGTTGTTCTGTGATCTCTGGAAAATTCGACATTAGAGTTTCAGTCAGCTGCGACAAGGATTGATACTGCTGCTCGGTATAAGCCGCAAAATCACTGCCCTCGAGTTCAATACCAATAGAGTAATCATTACACTTTTCACGCCCAGCAAAACTCGACTGGCCAGCATGCCAAGCTCGGTCTAAGAACGAAACAAACTGCACCACTTCACCATCACGACGAATCAAACAATGGGCAGACACGCCCATTTGGTGAATCACCTGAAAAAACGGGTGTTCAGCGGGGTTCAATTTCCCAGTAAAAAATTGTTCAATATACGGGCCTCCAAACTCACCGGGAGGCAAACTAATATTGTGAACCACCAGCAAAGAAACATCATCAACACTAGGCCTAGCATCAAAATACGGGGAAGGAACATGCCGAGCGTTGTCATACCATCCGTTGGAGCTGATCGTCATCTTAATCTCACTTTCTTTTCCGCTAACACAATAGATTGTGACTTTGCCCATCGAGCCGTCGTGCTAGCCTCTTTAATTTGAAGTTAAGCAAGAGTATCATTCCATTCCCACTCCCTTTCAAGATTAGATTTGCGATGAAAAACACACATAACAGCCACCAACGCCTTGACTACTTAAAAGAGCAACTGCCTCTAGAGATCACTCGTGCAGTCGCTGAGACTATCCGAGAAGATCTAGGCGGAACACTCGATCCAGCGGCTGATATTACGGCAAGTCTAATCCCAGCAGACGCAATCAACAGCGCGACCATCATTACTCGTGAACACGGCGTATTCTGTGGTAAAGCTTGGGCTGATGAAGTGTTTAAGCAATTGGGCGGTGAAGTAACGATCGAGTGGAACGTAGAAGACGGCGATAAGGTTGAGCCAAACCAAACGCTTTGCACCCTAACCGGCCCAGCACGCGCACTACTAACCGGTGAGCGTAACGCAATGAACTTCATTCAAACACTGTCTGGTTGTGCGACAGCAACAGCTATCTACGCTGACAAAATCAAACACACAGAGTGCCGCCTGTTAGATACTCGTAAAACGATCCCTGGCCTGCGCAGCGCACTAAAATACGCAGTCGCTTGTGGTGGCGGTTTCAATCACCGTATTGGCGTTTTTGATGCGTACCTAATCAAAGAAAACCACATCATCGCATGTGGTGGTATTGAGAAAGCTATCTCAACAGCAAAAGAGCTAAACCCGGGTAAGCCTGTAGAAGTTGAAACAGAAAGCCTAGAAGAGTTAGAGCAAGCAATCAACGCCGGCGCAGACATCATCATGCTAGACAACTTCACTACCGACATGATGCGTGAAGCGGTTAAAATCAACGCTGGCCGTGCCGCATTAGAAAACTCAGGTAACGTCACATTAGACACTATCGCAGAGTTCGCTGAAACGGGTGTTGATTACATCTCGGTAGGTGCGCTGACTAAGCACCTAAAAGCAATGGATCTATCAATGAGATTCAAAGCGTAATTGACTGAATAATAATTAATTTCTGTAAAGGCACTGTTGATAACGGTGCCTTTTTTATGGTTCATCG
>NZ_JBFRKQ010000103.1:0-23807 GCF_041469505.1 Vibrio sp. 10N.286.49.E11 | reverse complement strand
CGTATTTTAGGACGAGACAGAACATCAATTTACAGAGGCTAAATTGAATTCATTTAATAATGCAGTGAATCAACGCAGGCCGTGTAAGAACTCGTGGCGCGTTGCTGGGTTTGATCTGAAGATACCGCCTAGAGCTGTTGTTGTCGTTTCGCTGGTTGCATCCATTACACCGCGAGATTTCACGCAGTAGTGAACCGCATCCATGGTTACAGCAACGTCATCGGTTTCGAGTAGCGTTTGCAATGCAACAAGGATCTGCTGAGTCATACGCTCTTGAACTTGTGGACGCTGAGCAAAGAATCGAACAATACGGTTAATCTTTGAAAGGCCGATGATTTTCCCACGAGGGATATAAGCGACCGCAGTCTTACCATCAATCGTCACTAAGTGGTGCTCACAAGTACTGGTCACGGTAATGTCTTTTACTCGTACCATCTCACGAACGCCCATCTTGTTTTCGATTACCGTAATTTTAGGGAAATTGGCGTAATCCAAACCAGAGAAAATTTCATCCACGTACATTTTAGCAATACGTTGCGGTGTTTCTTCCAGACTATCGTCCGTAAGATCAAGTTCAAGGAGAGTGAGAATCTCACGCATATGGTGTTCGATTCGTTCCTTTTTCTCTTCTCGGCTAACCTGGTTTGGACTCATTGGTGTCTCTAAACCACGGCTTGCTAGCGCATCTTTAACCAACTTCGCTGATTCGCTAAGACCTGACATTGAACTTCCTCTTTTATTACCCCTTCTGGATGGCAAACAAGGATACTCGGAATTTTGAATAAATACACCCATATTTTAAGGGAGGTCATTATTTACGGGGCTTAAACTGTGCTAGAGTGGCTAGAATTTCGTTGGCGAATCAGGTGCTCTGATCATTATTTAACCACCATTGCCAACCACAAAATCAAAACAATAACGATCAAAGGATTTCAATTATGGGCTGTTGCGACGCTCCGGGCTTGATGCCAATTGAAGAAGCACTAGATAAGCTGCTATCGCCAATTCAACCTATTCGAACGACCTTATCACTGCCATTGGCAGAAGCATTGGGTTACGTACTTGCTGAAGATATTCTATCCCCTATTTTCGTACCTCCTTTTGATAACTCAGCAATGGACGGCTATGCACTGCGCTTAGCAGACCTAGAGAACGGTAAAGTGCTGCCTTTAGCGGGCAAGTCCTTTGCAGGTCAACCATTTGAAGGTGAATGGCCTGCAAACACCTGTATTCGCATTATGACTGGCGCAAAGATCCCGGAAGGTTGTGACGCCGTAATCATGCAAGAAAACACGGCTGAAACTGACGCTGGCATTGAGATTCAGCAAGACGACATCAAGCTGAACAATAACATTCGCCCTACCGGTGACGACATCAAGCAAGGCGATATCGTTCTTAGCCGTGGCGAACGTTTAACACCTCGTGACATTCCAATGATTGCTTCGCTCGGTGTGAGTCATGTAACTGTGGCACACAAACCTAAAGTCGCTTTCTTCTCTACTGGCGATGAGCTCAAGCCATTAGGTCAGCCTCTTGAAGATGGTCAGATCTACGACAGCAACCGCTACGGTATCAAACCACTGATTGAAGCGTTTGGTTGCGAAGCAATTGACCTAGGTATTATTCCTGATTGCCCTGCAACGCTTAAAGAAACCTTTGTAAAAGCGCAAGAACTGGCAAACGTAGTTGTCACTTCTGGTGGCGTAAGTGTCGGCGAAGCTGATTACACCAAAGACATTCTTGAAGAGCTTGGCGAAATCGGCTTTTGGAAACTAGCAATCAAACCAGGTAAACCATTCGCATTTGGTGAGCTAGACAACGCTTGGTTCTGTGGCCTACCGGGTAACCCAGTGTCTGCAATGATGACCATGTACGTGTTAGTTCAACCTATGCTGGCTAAACTTGCCGGTCACACTGCGTGGACAGCACCAGAATCGATTCCTGCGATCACTAAATCTGCATTCAAAAAAGGCCCAGGCCGTACTGATTATCAACGTGGTATTTACTCGATTGAAAACGGTAAGTTTGTAGTAGAAACAACAGGTAACCAAAGTTCAGGCGCTTTCCGCTCAATGAGCTTAGCAAACTGTTTTGTGGTCCTAGAGCGTGAACGTGGCCGTGTTGAAGTCGGTGAAACGGTTCAGATTCAACTGTTTAACTCGACGCTTTACTAACGAGGCTTGCTGATGGAAATACTGTCTGACGCAGAGATGCTTCGCTATAACCGCCAGATCATTCTCAAGCAGTTTGATTTTGAGGGTCAAGAAGCGCTGAAACAGAGCTCGATTTTGGTGTTAGGTGCGGGTGGTTTAGGCTGTGCCTCTGCTCAATACCTTGCGACTGCGGGTATTGGTAAGCTAATGCTGATCGACGACGATGTTGTCGAACTTTCAAACTTGCAACGACAAGTGCTTCACACCGATGCTGATATTGGTAAGAAGAAAGTCGTTTCAGCCGCTGAATCATTACAGGTGTTAAACCCACACCTTAGAGTTGAAACGGTCGACCACAGACTTGATGACGAGGTACTAGCAAAGCTCATTGAAGCGCATTCGTTAGTACTTGATGCCAGCGACAACGTTGAAACGCGCAATCAACTTAACCGTTTGTGTTACG
This sequence comes from Vibrio sp. 10N.286.49.E11, assembly GCF_041469505.1. Classification (NCBI taxonomy): domain Bacteria; kingdom Pseudomonadati; phylum Pseudomonadota; class Gammaproteobacteria; order Vibrionales; family Vibrionaceae; genus Vibrio; species Vibrio sp. 10N.286.49.E11. The sequence continues at coordinate 21,191 of NZ_JBFRKQ010000103.1, read as the reverse complement.
CCTCAAAAACGCCACTTGTATCGGGCGCTGCGATTCGCATGGAAGGTCAGATTAGTGTCTTCACTTATCAAGATGCTGACGCACCCTGTTACCAGTGTTTAAGCGCTCTATTTGGCAACGCTGCTCTAAGCTGTGTTGAAGCCGGTGTGATGGCACCTGTTGTTGGCATGGTAGGCGCGGCTCAGGCTTTGGAAGCTATCAAGGTTATTGCCAAGTTTGGACAACCAAAGCAAGGCAAACTTTTGATTCTCGATGCCATGTCTCACAGCTGGCGTGAAATGAATTTAATGAAGATGCCTAATTGTTCGGTGTGTGGTAAGTAATAAAAAGAGCCAAAGCCCATTGAGTTGGCTTTGGCTCGTTACCCTAATACGTTGTTAATGATTAGAAGTATATTCAGAAGCGACGTAATCTAGCTCCTTTTGCTCTGCGAGAATCTCAACCACAATTTCTGGTAGTGATGGAACCCCATGAAGAAAACCTTGCTGGTTAAAGCCGCCTAGAGCTTCCAGAAACACACAGGTGTCTTTGTTTTCAACACCCTCATAGATAATACGCGCGTTTTTAACCGAAACGAGCTTCTTAACTTCATCGATTTTTTGCATGTAATCGATGTTATGGCAAAGTCCCCATGTAATGGTTTTATCTATCTTTATCTCACTAATAGGCAATTTGACAATACGTTCAATATTCGACGCTTCCATCCCAAAGTCATCTATAGAGATCTCAAAACCATTCAGCCTAAGTCGTAAAACATTTGCCAACAATTCTTTTTCAATATTACCAGAAAGACCCTTTTCCGTCAGCTCTACAACGATAGTATGCTCAATACCCTGCTTATAAATATCAAGTAGATTATCGACAACAGATTCGTCAATCAGCAAATTAGGATCGATGTTAATCGAGAACCTCAACGATTTGTCCAATTCACTGAAGTAAAGGTGATAATCCTGAATAAATTTATTTATCACGATATTGGTAAAAACTTTTTGCTTTCCCAGCTCTTCAATTACTGGCAAAAAATAGCTCGGTGGAAGTAAGGTCCCGTTTACATCAGACCATCGTGACAACATTTCAAGCCCCGAAATCACATTTATATCCGAAACAACTTGCGGCTGATAAACCAGGTTTATAGGAAAGTCATCATCAATGATTGTCGCACGATGACCAAAGCCATTCTCGCCTTTAGTTATGGTTTCAACTTCAAGTGTTTTATCAACCAACTCGCTTATCTGGTTAGACCAAATAGGCTTTTCTAATGAAGCGACAACATTTAACTCATAGAGCTTTCCAAGCATGCTCACCGAGCTAACAATGGATTTATCCAAACCTGAAGTAATGATTATTTTAGACTCAATATTTTGTTGCGACATCATACTCAAGAGTTCAAATCCATCCCCATTGGGCATCATAATGTCCATGATAACCAAATCAAATGATGTGTTTTTCATTTTGCTCATTGCGTCGAACGCATTTTCTGCAAACTGTACAGATGTTTTTTTATTAGATGAAGAGACCGCATTTTTAATGACTTCTCTTGATAGCTCAACATCGTCAACAATCAATACTGTGTTATTCATTCTCTTCACCTTTATAGTTTGCAATAATATCCATCCAAGAGCGTTGTGATTTCATTTTCTTTGAATCCAAATTCATGACCTTCATTGTTCTATCGTTACTTCTTACACTTCGATACTCACAGCCCAACGAAAAGAACAGATCAAAAATCCTCCTATTTTTCAACAGTATATAAAGATCCTTGTTTGGATTTAGGCTTTGTAGATACTTGTAGGCCTCTCTGCCCATTGTGTCTGTAAATGACGAATAATGAGTACAGTTAAAAGTAACCACTAAATGTGCTCTATCTTCTTTAGATACTAAGACTGTCTCAAAAAAATCTACTGCAAGTTTATAGTTGGCACTTAATAAGTGCCCAATTAATTGCCCATTAACCGTAACAAGCGTTAGTTCCCCAGAATATTGATTTATTATTTTTTCAATAATTGCCTTTCTACTCAGACCTAAATCTTCTAAATTACTTAGAATAACGTTATCTTCATATTCAAATATGACATCAATTAATTTGGTTAATTTTCCCAGAAGAAAGGAATTATTTGAGTTTATCGTCGTTACTTCTGTTTGGACGTGCATGTTCATGTCAATATAACCGTTGTTATTAAATTTATTCGTTAACCCTGTGAGGACTGACTGTGAGTCGTTTGATTCCCAAACATCAAATATGTTGACTCCAATAAGATCCAGTAACTCGTTTTGACGTTTTAAGTGGGGAGTTGTTACTCCCCTTTCCCAGCGGCTTAGTGTCACAACGTCCAAGTTATTAAAGTTAGAGCTACTTCTTTGAATCGCATCAACAAAATTAGTTTGAGAGAAACCATTGTTAACACGAAACGTACGTATAATATTTCCAAACATAGCTTTACTTTCTTATTTTTTATTGTGGTTTAGCTTATTTTTAATTAAATACGAACAAAAGCTAAGGGCAAACTGTGATTGAATAATTTAGAAATGCCTAACCAGTCACAATCAACACTTATTGGATGAGTGTTATTTTCATAACAGTTTGAGCATTGCCTTGATGGCAATGCTCATCATAACTGTCAAAAAAACAGATGAAAATAACACGTGAAGATCAGAAGATTGCTTACCCTCAGATTATTGGCAGGAGTATTTAACTAAGTTAGCAAGTACCACCTGATAAAGCGCAATGAAGCTTTAGCTTTAAATCGCTCGGGTTAAGCGGTTTGGTTAAATAGCACGAAAAGTATTGGTTCATTCGAGACTCTTCTTGAATGGTGGCCCGTGCCGTAACGGCAATTATAGGCAACGATGGCTTACGCTTTTCTAACTCAGAAGCGAGCTCAATACCATCCATAACCGGCATAGAAATATCCGTAAGTACAACATCAAACTCATGTTCAGAAGCGAGCGCCAAAGCCTCCAAACCATCATTCGCGGTCATGCATTCACAACCCAACGCGTTTAAGTGGAACTCTAGAATTTCTCGGTTGAACTCAACATCATCAACGATCAAGGCTTTTTTACTTGTGTAGTCTAAACGCTCTCTAATATCATATGTCAGCTCTGCAACACCGTTTGAACACTCAAGAACATCCATAATTTCTTGGGCAGGGAGTGAGATAACAAAAGTACTACCGGTGCCGAGCGCACTCTCAACACGCAACGAACCCTTCATTAATTCTACGATGGTTTTAGTTATTGCCAAGCCCAAACCAAAACCAAACTGATGATCTTCTTGATTAACCTGTTCAAAGCCGTTAAACACCGCATCCAATTTATCTTGGGGAATACCGACTCCAGTATCGCTTACTGAGATATTGAATACTTTATCGTCGGATGAAATTTCGATTGTCACTCCCCCCTTATTTGTAAACTTCAATGCGTTCGAAACTATATTACTGATCGCTTGTTTTATACGAAGCTCATCAATCATCAATGTTGTCGAAGAATCGACGTTGCAGATAATATCAAGCGACAATTGTTTAGACTCGCTAAGCGGCAAAAACGTATTTTCAATTTCGCGTATTAAACTCATCACCGACAGACATTTAGGGTTTAATGAATAGCTTGCTGCTTTTACTCTTTCAAAATCCAATAGGTCATTCACAATACCTAAAATAGTATTGCTCGCACTCGAAATGCCATTCAGCTGATGGCTATGGTCATCAAAATATTTGCTGTTAGTTAGCATATGCGTATAACCAATAATCGCATTCAGTGGCGTGCGAACCTCATGGGACACATTTGAAAGCAGCACTGATTTCTGATTATTCGCCTCACTCGCCTCTTGCGCTGCTACCTCGTACTGTTTCGTACGCTCTTCAACTTCATATTCAAGCCCTTCAATTAAATTTTTAATCTGAACCCCAGCCTCAGAATAAGCCTTAGAAAGCTGCTCAATTTCGTCTCCATTACTATGAACCGTATGTATGGCTTTATTAAAATCACGCTGCTTTAAATGTTTAGCTTGTGCAATCAATTTAGTAATAGGCACGAGCATCTTATTCACCGCGATTGAGTTAATAGCCAAAAACAAACCAAGCAAAAGGATATAGGCGAAGAACAGGCTTTTGATCAACGAGTTATCACCAGATAAAACCAGCGCTTCGGTGGTCACATAGCTAGAACGAATCACATGCTCTGGCGTGACCAAAATTAACCTCCAGCCGGTTAGACGGTTCTTAACAAAAGTGACATTGAACACGCCCTTCTCGCCACTTACCACAAAACTACCCAAGTTATATGACATGATATAGCTTTCAACACTCTTCTGAGTTTGTTCATCAAAAACACTTTCAGACATCAATTGGTCAACATTCTGTTGTAGATTCGACGCGATAAGCTTGCCGTTGTCGTCTATTAAGAAATAACGATATTGGAATTCATCGATCATATTTTCAAAAGTCAGTGAACGAGAAAAATCTTCTAAATCGACATCAAATTTGAGTAACGCGTTATCCCAGTGCTCTGGACGAATATAAATGGTAAACCTAACGACGCGCTTTTCTTTAACTTCTTTATCTATATAGAGATTCTTATAGTGGATCATGCGACTAAGATCGACAGAAATATAGCGGCTTTCAATGCCATTTTCGGTGATAGAGACTTCTTGATTACGTTCAGTGTCAATAAAACGGACCTTTTTGATAAAGGGCTTAAGCTTAGTATTGATATAAGCCAACTGTATATTACGAAGTGCCTCGTTTTTCGATTCATTAACAAAATCACGAGCAAAATCAATCGCCACATGACCCACTTCCTCAGTGACCAACTCGACCTCTTTATCAAGGCTTACACTTTGAGCTTTCACAAAGGTAAGTAGAAGCTTTTTGTTATTCCCAGTAATGCTCTCCTTTATCTCTTCAAGTTGGTTTTGTGAAGAAACCTGGACGATTTCGATAGCAGAGTACGTAAGCAATACCACAAATAGAACCAGTATTGCTGCGTTGGTGAAAATGATTTTGTTTTTGAATGACACGTTCATACCCTCCAACTTAAGCGTCACAAAGGCGAATCATGGCGTTAGAGACATCTATCAAAATCTTTTTCCCGGCACTTTCATTGATTACCGCGTCATATTGCTCCAACTTGAGACAAACTCTTGCAATCTCTATAGCCCCGCAAGATAACGCAATGCCTTTCACTTTATGGGCAAGCGCTCGATTGGACTCACTCCCGTTAAGAATATCGTCACTAACCTTGTGCAAACTCCTAATAACAATTTGACGAAAACGAACGCCAATATCCGATTGAAAGTTACAACCCGTCGCCATAAAAAATACTTTTGTGTCAATGCTATACATACCAATTTCTCCCGCCTTCCATGAAAACCCTTAATTTTGAACGTCTGTTACAAAACTGATATGGCAGATCGAGAATTTAAATAACCGGCATGCCCATGGCATTTACTGTTTTTTTAATTTGACTTATGCCATATTCACTACGCGGCTATATTTGGATAATAAAAGAGACTATGTACAATTATCGAATAAAAATAATGGCTCATCTTTTCAGACATACTTTTAGACACTTGGAACAATTAGGTCGAGTGTCTATAAAACAAATATTTGGCGTAACGGCCTTCTATGTAGATAACGTCTTGCTCGTGCTACATAAAAGTGGGGAGCTGTATCTCAGAGGTACATCGGCACAAGAAAGCTAGTTTATTAACAAAAACTATCCCAAGGTGAATGCAATCTCACTAGGAATATGTCAGAATTCGGATTATTACAAGTTACCAGCAAGCCCTTGGAGCAAGTATTCTTTAACCCTATGTGAAACGGAATTCGCACTAGACCAAATAAAAAGATCACGTAGTAGTTATCTTTCTGAGCCAGAAAGGCTCAAAGACTTACCCAACATGCGATTCTCAACCGAGCAACTTCTTGAGAAAGCGGGCATCAACTCCATTGAGAAACTCAAAAATCTGGGCACGATTGGGGCTGTAGAGGCTATCCAACAGCATACCCGCCATAAGCCAACCATCGAATTGGTTTGGTCGTTAGAGGGTGCTATCCAGGGTATACACCGTTCACAACTGCCGACGAAGCTAAAAAATGCATTGCGCACCCAAGCTCAAAGTTATTGTTAGCCTACGAAGCTTAGATTCTTGTTAATTCCAAATGCGGTTAATTTGATGCCGTGGCTATTCCTAACTACGGTTCATTAGGCTAACCCGTTGCCCTTAAATGATTTCCCTCAAGTTTAACGTCCTTAGATTAACCTCCCCTTTCATCGCCCACTCCGTTTTAATTTTCACTGCCAGCCTTTATTTTGGTTTCCTATTATTCCCTCTGCTACAAATTACTTTTCAAGTTTCAATGCAACTGAATTTATAACTATTTATTTTACAACCTGCCCTATAGCTACCAAACTAGGCACATGAATACAGCAATGGCAAAAGGTGCCTAAATATGCGTTCATTACTCTTTATTTCAACAGCAGTATTATCAACACTTATCTCTTTTCACTCGGCGGCCGCAAATGTCACTGTGCGTTGGACAGGGAAAGTACCGACTTCTGACTGCGCTTCAAACCCTATTAGCAATCAAGTCGCGTTCGACTCACTCAGTGAACGCTGCAAGCTAGAGCTCAAACAAAGTGAAGTAACCACGACGACCAAAACAGAGAACAAGATGGTCTCATTTGATCTGTAAGTTAAAATGAAAAGCCATTAGGTAGGCATAACAACCAATTTAATATGCAACCCGACCTTGTCCTCAAGCACAGAAGAGAAATAATACGGGCATGATAATTAAACTGGTTGTTTGTTTATGAAAATTACTTTGCACCATGGGTCGCTAAGGCTCTCTATTGAGGATTGCCCTACAATTAAACCCATTCGACTCACACTCAGTGAATTTTTAGTTCTCGAAGAGTTACTCGCTCATGAAGGGGAACATTTAACAAAATATCACCTGCTCCAAACTGGTTGGCCCAATTCGTACGTTTGTGATAATGCGTTAAATATGGTGATCATGTCTTTGAGAAAGAAGCTTCTTAGGTTAGGTGGATGGATTGAAATTAATACCATTTATAGGGTTGGCTACAGTCTGCATAAAAATTGACGAAATACGTGTTTTCCCGTGAGTTTGCCCCATAATTATCCCTAGTCAATTCGTCACAAACTTGTCTCTGAGTTACTCCGTAGTGCGCAACTTGCAGGTCGTAGCCAACAAAAGGCCACACAGACATTGCAGTTACAACACACTGCCACGAGCTCTATCATGCCATACTTAGCGGCTCGTATGCCTTGAGCCCACCAACACTTCGCCATTACCGAACCTAAACTCAGAGAGGTTTATGCCCCTTCATTCAAAGACCGAATTGCTCAAATGTGGGTGTGTAGTCACTTAATCCCGCTAATGGAAAAGCGTTTTATTGACGACACTTACGCAAACCGTAAAGGGAAAGGAACCTACGCGGCTATAGAAAAAAGCCAAAAATTAATGAGGCAACCAAAGCTCCAATGGGCAATGTCGTTGGACATATACAGCTATTTTAACCAGATAGATGAATCCCTTCTACTCAATAAAATAGAGTAGCTTGTTGCCAATGCCACCATTACCCTACTTAAACAGCGTTGCCTTATTGAAGTAACCAAGGAAATTATTACTCACGATACCGCACGTGAAGCTCTTACTCGAACAGGGGAGCAGTTTCTTTTGCACGCGATCCCTAAACATAAGCGCATTACCTAAGGGTAGGCCTGCCGATAGGTAGCGTCACGAGCCAATAATGGGTAATTATTACCTCAATGACCTAGAGCACTTTATTGAGCACGAGTTAAAGTAAAAGGTAACGTTCGTTATATGGATGACCAATTAGACATATCGGCACAAAAATCAATATTGATGACGCCTTTTTTGTCAGGATACACGCCTATTTTCGCAAGGCTACTTGCGGGTAACCCACCCGATAGAACACATTGTGAACCGATTTTTTTCACCACTTTAGCCGAGACTTTTAAAGCAGGCAAAGAGGGGCGAGTTTCCACCCACTGCTGCCATGCGTAGAGCGCTTGGTCATAAAAGCGAACAAATATGCCTTCATGAATACCGATGATTTTACCTTGTTGCTGACTCAGCTTGAGTTTTGTTTCAATATCCATCTCTATCCTTACTGAGTTTAAAAATAAACCTTTAATTTTTTAAAAAGAAAAAACGGCCCTGCGGGCCGCAAACTCTAAACATTGAACGTGAAACCCTAAGAACCTGAAACGCACGAGGCGTAGAGCTGAGCGGTTGCGCTGGTGCTGTTGACGCTGCCATTGTAGAGGTACACGGTGTAGTCGAGGGTGGAACCAAGAGGCGTCGACGACCTGTAGTAGAGGTTGGCCGCCCAACCCTTCGCAGTAAACATATTTGAATGGGTGCTATAAAGACTCACCAACTCATCTTTCGTTGCTAAACGCCAATTACTCTTACCTAGGAGGTTAATGTTGTTATATTGAGTACAAAGTTGGACGGCCTTAGAGGGATCGAAACGAGCAAACACACCGTTAGTAGGGCCGCGGTCACCAGACTCCTTGTAAGTACCACTATACTCAGCGTAGTCTATAGCCTGTAAAAAGCTGACACTTGGGTTTCCGGTATACAGCTTTCCGCCGTTTTCCGCCACTTTGATGCAGTCACCCGCGGCGTTTGCTTTATCATCATCGCCGACTTGCCCCCCACAAAGGTAGGCATTAAAGGTCACTTGACTGGTTGAATCAGAAGTCATGCCATCTGTGGTGGTGTAAGACGAGTTCACGCTAAACGTCATGTTGACGTTCGGCGTTTGATACTGCGGATCCCATGTTACGCGGACTTTTTGCTCACCTTTCGAATCTGTGTTTTCCGTCTCTTTTACCAAAAGGGGTTTGACAATCTCGGACGTGTCAGGGTGCTCGCCGCTACTTACCTCTGACGTAACCGAATAACCTTCTACCGGGTTGTCATAGGCATCTTTCAGGGTTGCCGTTACCTGGTTACCTTCAACTGAGGTGTAGGAAGCGTTGTTGATCGTCGCTTCTGATGTCACACCTGCGGTCTTTTCATCGCCAATGAATTTTACTTCATGAGTTTGAGTCACACCGCCGACATCAAAAGTTACAGTCACCGTCTCAGCTTTCGTGCTGCTTAATGTAAACTCAGCGATACCTTGGCTGTCGGTTGTTTGCGTCTCAGGATAAAGTGTTGCGTAATCACCAGAGACCGATGCACTGATTTGCGTATCTGGCCTAACTTCATCGCCCAGTTTCAGCTCCACAGATACCGTACCAACATCGGTACCATTCGCCACCACCTCTGTACTTGAGTCAGGTTGCACCTGAATCAGGCCTTGCTTGAAACATGTCGCATAGTAATAGCCTGTCGGACTAAGGGCTCCCGTCTGAACGCTGCCACTGTCAGACAAGTCTACCCACTTAGCCTCTTCAGCCACATCGTCATAAGCAAGGTACGTGTAGTCCGCAGGCCAATTGTGCAGAGTTTGCACATTGATGTTTGTTCCCATCTGCGAAAGTTCCTCTACCGTTGGCAGCGAAGCACCGCTTTGCTGACAATACTCTACCGCTGTTGGGTAACGCACCCCTGCCATGTCGATTGCCGGCGAGTACGCTGTATCACTGAGTTTGGCATCGTAAGCTAGGCCTTGATTTGCTGCGTCAACCGCAGTAAGGGGCGCAGTAAACACATCCGCTAAATAAGGAATGTCTCCCCATTTACCTGACTGATTTGGGTCTACAACCTCTACACGAATCAAACCCATATCATAAACGCCATTATGATCACTGACGGCAAAACTTATGTAGTGATAGCCCGGCTTTGATGCTTGAAAGACGATCTTTTTGTTCCCGGTGTTCTGCGGATCTTTAGAGGCTGCTTCGGCGTTGAATGTATTAACGTAAACTAATTGATAATCATCACCATCATCAGATGTTACAAATTCACTGATGTCGATTTCTATTTCCGTAGAGACGTTAACAGCATCGGGATATTCAATAGGATCATTAATCGTAAAGCCTTGGTTCGCCTCATAGCCTACTGCGATATCCAAAACACCCATTAATACTAAGCCGTTCCCTGAATCTTCGAAGGTATAGAGCACACGGTCAATGCCGGTAAAACCTTGCGGCGGTGTATATTCCAAGACCTGATCATCTGTATCATTTATTTTAACTGAACTAGAACGAGCGTACGGCAGTGTAAGCTCCGTTAATACAAACTCGTCACCTAACGTAAAGCCAACTTTATCCAGTTCGCTTTTCAGTGAAACGCTCACATCTTCGTTAATCAGTGTTGTTGCGCTCACTGGAACCAATTCGGTTGAGCTAGGATCGCTACTTACCGCAATGCGTGCGATCGCAGAGTTCGAATCTTCTCCACTACTATTATTGCTCATTGCCATTGGCGCTTCAGCTACACGTCCCATTGGCGACAATGTTCTAGGGGTCACATGATACCGATAATCACACACCTTGGTATCAGAGGCCTGAATTACAAACCCAGTTTCTGTGATACTTTCTACTTGGCAGCTATTATCGTTAGACAAGACCTCGACTTCACTCAGCGCAAAACCGCCGCCAGTAGATGAAAAGACCTTTGATGATAGGTCAACTTCAAATAATTCTGAATAACCAGTTGAGTAAGTGGCATTTTGAGCTGAAACTGTTGCTAATTGAGTTTCAGAAGACTGCCCGGTACTACTTTCGCCGCCATCGCCGCCACCGCCACACCCAACAAGACCAAGTGTTACTGCAAAAGCTAAGCTCGGACCTATACCGCACCTCAAGTTTTTATTTAAGTCGTTCATAGTTTTTCTCACTAATTTCTTCATACATTTTTAAATTTCATATTACCCTTTGCCAACAAAAATACATTGGGCATATGTGATTTTTTTATAAATCAAAGTGCCATGTCTGTTATTTTTAAATTTATCAAAGACCAACCATCCTAAATTAAAATTAATCAGTTAAATAGACACTAATAATTTACAATACAATCACCCACTCTTAGTTAATTAACTTCATTCCATTAGAGTAACTCTTATCATAAGACGTGACAGTCACATTAAGCTGCTCTCTTTGAACACCACTCAATAGAGGAAACGTTTTATCTCTGCCTGACATAACAGTGAATTTTTGCTTACATTGCACTTTATTATCGATATTACATGAATTAACATCGACATAAATTAACGTATTACTCTTATTATCGATGCGCAAATTGTCACCTTGATTGTAAATATTATAATCAAAACTTGGCATTGTCGTTGGGATAATATAAACTGGTGAAAAACCATAGTTTATCTCGACACCGTGAATGTTCTCTCCCTCTTCTTTATAACGACTAGGAGTAAATGGCAGCATAAACATCAAATCTTTGCTGTTATCGCAAGACATGTTGTGACATAAACTACGAATACCCACGTCTTTCTCTTCACCAGGTTTTAAAACTAACCTTGGATGCGTAAGAGATATTTTCCAATCATTCAGGTTATTTCTTGTATAACGATGGCGAACGATCTTGTCACCATCAACCACTTGAATTTCTTCTACTTTTCCATCAACAAAAATCGAGCGAGGCTCGTCATTAATAAGTGTCACGACACCATTGCCCTTTTGATCCGCGACGACTATCATTTTATCGACATTAAAAGCATTGGCTGCGGTAGAAGTCATTGCCGCACTAATTACGAATACTGTGAATAGATTAGATTTAATTATCATGTTTCTCTCTACTAAAAATGATATATTTATTGATGTTACTCGTCTATTTTACTGAGTGCGTATATAGCACCAAGCGCGAAAAGAATGAGTACATACATGTTTAAAATATTTGATCCGATCATTACTCCGCTCTCTTATATTTGACCTTCATGTATATAACTGAGGTATTAATTGGCATATTTACGAGCCCAACCGATAAAAGGTGAGTAGCTCGATTGATGAGGAGTATCGCGCGTTCAGGTTTGAAGGTATTGGGCATTTCTGAATTTCTAAGATGCGGGATGCGGGATTGATGTGGTTGATAAAATGTAAGACAAAGAAAACAGTACAAAGGGCACGATTGTGCCCTTTGTACTTGTGTCACCATAATCATCTAGTTATAAGCAAACCCAATATTTACGCGACGGTTTTTGGCACGTCCAGCATTAGTATTGTTATCTGCTATTGGGTTGGTCTCGCCATCAGAAAAAACATTCATTCGATCACGGCTAATCTGTGCGTTTTCAAGATATTGAGCAACACTACTTGCACGCTTTCCTGCTAGCTGCTTATTCAAAGTTTCCGAACCTTCATTGTCAGAATGGCCAACGATAATCACTTGCAACTCTTGCCTCTGTTTCATCAATTGAATGATTTTATCTACCTTAAAGGCCTGTACTTTTGATAAGTCAGAACTCGACACGGCAAACGAATCGATGTCAACGCTAGTAGGTAGCACTAAAGGTACTTTATTTGTATTTTCGACCTCTTCTTTTAGTTTGCTTTCAACAACGTTAGGTTCGATTAGTTGACTAGGTCGCTGACTCTCAATAACTTCATTCGATGTTTCCTTACCTAATCCAAATCGATATTTTAACCCTAACAATGCGCTGTGGTTATTAAACAACCCAATCGAAGGTGAGTTATCACCTACCTCATGAACGTATTGGTAGCTAGTATTCACCTGCCAATGTCTTGAAATATTGTATGCTAAACCTAATTCACCCATTGGCGAAACGCCTGAGTCACTCTGCTTTCTGCCCGACTGATTGCTTTTATTGTCTAAATTCCAATATGCAGCACCGATTTTACCAAACGCAGACCATTGTTCTAAAAACACCCAATCATAACGAACACCAGACTGGATGATACTTGTCTCAATGTCTGAGGCATTGTTGTTAGCATCAAAGGTGTCCCAATGTTGGTAACCGAGGTCAACGCTCCAGTTCTTGTTCCATTGATAGCCACCATAGATACCGAGAAGCCAACTGTCTTTCATCTCATCAACATCTTTAACTTCATCTGCAAAGTTATAGCCGGATTGTAGCCCGACAAATACATCGCTTTGGTTTGACTGAGCGTATGCGGTTGCTGATGATATTAATGCTGTACAAACAAGTAAATAGTTTAATTTCATTATTCCATTTTCTAAGTTAATTAATTGAAAGGTAAATTCTAGACAACCTTAAAGTAAACTAAATAGCATTCCTAAAATCGATTTTTAACAGGTGATATTTAGAGATAGTCAAAGTTTTATAGCTACGAAAAAAAACACTGCCCAAAATGGCAGTGTTTCTGTTTCAAGGAAGGAAATTTAATATAAACAGCCAATTTACTCTAAACAGACAATTTTGGGATAAACTATTTTCTCACCAGGGTAAATAAGATTCAAATTACGATTATTAAAATTTATATTTTTTTCAACCAATTCATCCAATGAAATATCAAATGTATTTGCTATTTTTAGTAAATGGTCGCCAGAAGCTACTCGGTATTCAATTAAACGCTGCTGACACGATGGGGCTTTCTTAATTGGGACAATAGCCGCCAATTGGGTTTCCGCCGTTGTTACTTGGGTCGGATCTTCAATAGGCTGTTCGACATTGGGCCTTGGATTAATATCTGAAAGGCCCTCTTCCGCTTCATTGCTTGAAAAACGATAAACCAATAGTGCATTAAATGCGTATAGATCGTCTTGTTGTCGAACTAAATCAAAGATGCCTTGATAACCAAGGTCGGCATACCAATTTTGACTCAGTTGATATTTAAGACCAAGTGATGCCGTTAAATTGGTATCATCACTAGAAAGCGCCCCTCCGACTCCTGCATATAATGAAGCAAAATCACTGACAGGTAACAGTAAATCTGTCTCAATCATCACCGCTCGGAGGCTATCTATTTCAGGGTCAGAAAAGGCAGAAAAATCAGCATAGCCTAGCTCAAATAGTACGTTTTCATTAATGTTATATCCGACCGAGGCCTTATAACCAAGAGCTTCAGTCTGACCCATGTTGTCATCAAATGCAGAAAACGTCATACCACCACTCATCTGGATAGGTAATTCTTTCGCTGACGTACTAATGGATAAGAACACAGCGATAATCGATGTCATTAGGTTTATTTTTTTCATATTAAATACCAGGCTCCAACATGATCGTAACTTCATCAAAATAATCACCGGAAACAGCTGAGCTGCCCTCGATATCGTAATCAAAGTCCAACGTGAAGCTGATACTTGTTTGCACTCCAGCACCTTCTGAAATAGCCGTGGTTTGATTCCTTAATTCCCCTTCATTGACTAAGTTACTAGGGTCACACTGAACGCAATTTATGCTATAAGGAATAACCACACCATGGCTATTTGAATTAACCAGTTTGTATGACTGTTGGGGCATGGTTAAAACAATTCCGTCATTAAAATAACCGTTCGCTGTAATATCGAATGATGTTGTCGATGTTATTCTTTTCCCAATTGTGTCGTAGACTGGCGTCATGACACCATCTCCAGTTACAAGCACGCTATCGAGTTGCACAGGCTGATAATCAAATGAAAACAACATCACTTCATTGATGTTGCGATAAGTCATTATGCCGTCATTTTCGTAGTAGTAACGAATATTTACCGGAACTGAGGCGGAATATAGCCCCTCTGGTAGCCCACTGAATGCAGATACTATTTCACTTTCGTTAATATCGAAAATAGGTCTCAGGAAAATAAATGGGCTCGATTTTTGTTTATTAATCAATCGAACAGAAGAAACACAGTTCGCACCTTCAACAGTAACAATTGGTAATGACACTTCATCAAATGAGCAACCACCACCCACCGTATTCGCTGACTGAGCAAATTCAATTCCAGTGGTATTGTATTGAACGCCCGATATATCGATCGATATTGATGGTGAGGTATTCCCACTTCCCCCGATTAAAGTCATCGAAGTTGGGGGGGTACCCGAAAACGTCGCGGCGGCCCAAGCCTCTGAAGCCTGCAGCATAGGAGGAGTTTCCCACGTACTTGGCAGCATTTTACCGTTGTAACGTGTCACATTGTCCCAACGAACACCACCAGCCTTAACTTCCGCGCGAATTTCAAACGCAGCTTGAGCCATATTTGTCGTCATTAATGCAATAAGCGCTGCAATATATAGGATACGTCCAGGCATTAGATTTTTCCTCTCGTCACCGTTTCTTTCTTTGAATAGCTTTTGTCGTGAGATGTCACGGTGATGGTCAACTCGTTATTTTGCATACTTTCAATTAGAGGGAACGTCTTGTTTCTTCCCGATACAACAGTAAACTTTTGTTTGCATTGGGCTGTATTTACAGCGCTACATGCATCAACAAAAAAGTTGAGCATAGTATTACTTTTATTTTCGACTCTCAGGCTGTCACCGTTATTGGTCAATTCGTAAGCATAATTCGGCTGTGTTGTGGGAATAATATAAACGGGTGCGAATCCGTAATTAATTTCCACACCACTCACTACTTCATCAGGCCTGTATTGACTTGGAGAAAAAGACAACATAAACATCAAATCTTGCGAATTATCGCATGCAGCGTTGTGGCATAAACTACGTATGCCAACGTCTTTCTCTTCTCCGGGTTTCAAAACCAACTTCTGGTGCGTTAATGACACCTTCCAATCGTTTAAGTTGTCTCTTGTGTACTGTTTTTTTTCTACCTGCTCTCCGTCAACAATATTTATCTCATCAACCTTCGCTTGGACAAATATTGGTTGAGACTCGTCGTTGGTTAACGTAACGATACCGTTCCCTTTATCATCAGAGACAATAACCATTTTATCTACCGTAAAAGCTTGTACACTTATAGATAACAATATGGCGGTGAGTGATACTAAATTTAATAATACTTTATTTGATTTCATTTCGCTCTCCTTAATTAGCTTGTGCGACAGGGTATGTAATGGCGTTGGTGCGATAAAGTCGCTTTGCCAGCAGTTTTAACTGATCGATATCTCTTTTATGAAGCGCTATTGTTTCCGCCATGTTTATAGATTCATGAGCTATATAGATTGCCTTAAACGAACCGACTTCTTTCTGAATAACTCGATAACCGTGTGACTCGAGCTTTTTAAGCGCTTTATTCAGTTGAGTCGAGCTTTCGTATGCACCTAAATACATCGCTTGTAGCCGTTCATCTGCATCAATCAAGTCTATCTGTTTGTCTTGAGCTATTGGCAAACAATAGTTTTGACCAAAGTTCATCTGATTTGTTGAAGTAAACTCATAAGGCAATAAGCACTGGCTTTCTTTCGCTGACAATTCAAAGTTCATGCTTTCCAATACAGTTACTCGATAAACACCATCGGCCATTTCATTAACTTCGATACAACCTTCTCCATGACACTCTACTTCTGTAATCGGTTGTTCTGAGATGTCATTAAAAGCACTGACGAACGAAACTATTCGACTGACTCTTGGCTCTATAGAAGCAACCGTTCCTGGGTGTGTAAACACGGTTACGTTGCTATCACCAGAGTTATAAAGGTCAACGCTCTCTGAATCAAAATTCGCGCGATATTGACTATAAGATTCCAAAGGCACAATGGTTTCATCGCTATATACGATGAACTTACTGTTGTTTTTCCCTTCTTTTTTAAGAGAGAAGTAACCCTTCTCATCAAGCGCCTGCTCTGTGTTCTGCGACTGATGAATATCGACAAGCGTATAAGATGTTGCTGCTTTATCGGTAATATAAACACCGTCAGTTGTCACTATTTGTGTACTAGACAAACCTGCATTGATACCATTCATGCCATTAGTTGACGTATGGGCGGAGGCGTTCATTCGAGCGTATTTAGTCGTGCCGCTTGTCGCCAACAGTACATCTTGATACATATCATCTTGTTGTCGATTGTAGGTGTTGCTCACCTCAAGCGACGTATTAAATGAGTCTGAGTCAATTAACTGATTTCGTCTTACGGTTGTTTTAAATTGATTAATGTCATCACTATCACTCGTCAGTCCCACGATGGTTTCTACGGTGTCTGACAACGGAACACTCCATAACAAATTAATTGATGTGTCGTCCGTTGCCTCAGAGTAATCGACGTTAATATTAACTCGAGAATCTAAAACTGTGGGCGTGCTGTAACCAACGGAAATAAACTGTTGTTCCTGTTCATCCGAGTTACCTAAATTGTCTAGCTGCTTGTCGTTATTAAGCGAGTAAACCGCATACACAGATTGTCCATCACGGAAGCTGTACGAAGAATTCAACGATAGACGTGAATAATCAGCATATCCGTACATATAAGAAGCAACTGGATCTCCAAGCTCATTATCTAAAGATTCGTAAGAGAGACTTAAATAAGGGATACCAATATTAGCGTTCAAGTGAGATGCATCTTCGAATTGGCTGTAAACGGCTTCGGTACTCAAATCCCAATCAATCAGATTATATGCACCACCAACGGTGTACATGGTGCCACTATCCGTTACCAATCCGCCCAAGCCTATTTGTAGCGAACGGGAGAGTTGGTAGTTAGCTAATACCTTGCCAAAAGCATCATCTTCAATGTTTTGAATGCCATGTTCCATGTAGTCGTAATGGCTTCCTGAAAACATACCGGCACTAGCAACGAAATCCACTTCCCCTTGAGTCAGAGAGTCACTTTTGGTGTTATATACTTGATAAGTCTGGGTATTGATAACTTGTCCACCACTTGTCACTTCCAGTACGACTTCGTAGCGACCTGATGGTAACTTGCTGTAAGGAATTGAGTTTTGCCCTTCTGGTACGTTATCTTGAAAAATTAATCGACCATCGCGGGATACTTGTACTCCACCACTTGTTGGTGCATAAAAGCTTAAAACTTTATCGTTATTATGCCCACCTACGAGTAACTTTTTAGAGGTACCTACCGTAATCGAGTTTTGAGCAACACGAGCAGTGTCATTCAAGAAGTCGGTAGAGTTAACCTCTGGCTCAAATTCAAAATGGCCGGCTTTTATTGAATAAGAATCGATATCTAAATGATACGCCGCTTCATACAATTCAGAACCGTTATCACTGTTGTTGGCATTGAAATCAGTTTTGAGGTACCCGTAAGGCAGCCCCAGTGTCGTTTTATTATTTAAAGAAACGATCGAGTCTTGATCTTGATATTCACTCACGTACAGATCAAATGAATTAATTAACCCATTGTGCTGGCTCAGAGACGAGTGGTATGCCTGTTCTTCGTCGAGATTAGAGTATGACAGTATCTGTGGAGATACAAAAACATAGACTTCTTGATCGTTATAGTTATGAACAATTTCAAATGTTTCTGGGTACAACTTACATTTATCGAGCTTACCTAAACACTCAGACTGATCTTGTATGCCAACCATTAATTGTTCTATGATTTTCTGCTGGTACTCAGCCGACACTGCATTATCATTTAAATAGTCAGATACCTCTGCGATCGCTTTTTTATTATTCGAGTCTAATTTTAACGTGTTAAACGACGTTAAAAATGGGATCGGTGAAGTAAGGGAACCATCTAAGTTACGCATACGAACCATTGATTCTTTCAATTCAAACAGTTCTTCAAAACCTTCTGGAATATTTTGGCTATAACTTGAATAAGAATACAAAGGCATTAGCATTAAAATTGCCATTGTTGTGAGTTTGAACCTGAACATTATACATCTACCTCAATATTGAACTCTATCTCACCATTACATCTCTCCGGTTGGCCTGTTGTGGTGATATCTTTAAATGACTTAAAATTTAATACAATGTCATGCTCACTGTACTTATTATCGCCATCATTTAAATTGAAATTTAAAAAAGAGACGGATTCTCCCTCCGATATGCTTTGTCCATCAATCGTTAATTGAACGAAATCATCCTGAACATTGCTCACTCCAGAGTAGTCAGTACAAGTTGACGTATTTTTCGTCAACGTTGAAACATAAGGAATATCCGAAGATTCAAATGGAATATCTGTTTCAATTCTTAATGTGGTATTAACGTCATCAAATTTTGTTTTATCTTGGTTTGATGCTAACTCCAAAACTGCAGGAATAAATTCAACAGAAGTAATTGAGTTTGTATATAGATTGCCTACGTCTAGCCTCGTGGTAATGTTAAGCACTTTAAAAGCGGCATCGGCATTCATACTTATGAAAGCCAATAGTATTAAGACTATTTTCATATTGACCACCGTTAAAAAAACAAAAGCTCGTAATTATTACGAGCCTTAAAATCGGGAATTGTCTACAAATTAAACAACGTCAGCCATAACCGTTAGCGACGCTTGTACAGTAGTATCAGCAACGTTGGCTGAATCTAGTTCAGCAGTTTGCTTTAGTGAAACTGAGATAGACTGTTTATTATCGACAGAGTCTCCTTTCGCTACTTTACTACCATCCACGTAGGCTTCAAGAATTTGACCTGGTTGTACTGCGTTGTCGTAGGTAGCGTTCATACTATGAACTGTCCAGTTAGCTGAAGCTAGCGCACCAATTACAGGTTCAGCTCCTGATGTAGCCGTATTTTTATGAGCTTCTAGAACAACATTTGATGTCTGAAATGTACCATCAGCTTCTGCGACAATCTCACCTGTTAGTTCGAGTGTGCTAGAATCTTCACCAGTGATGATTAACGAATCTGATGCAATAGAACCTGGAACTAGACCAGTCCAAACAACTGTAGCACTTGCAGAGTCTGCTGCGTTAGCGTTTGCCGCCATACCCATTAGAAGAACTGATGCTAGTGCGCTTTTTTTGAAATTTGACATTTTTACTTTCCTTTAAGTTTATATATTTCATTAATGATTAAACCCGTTATTGACGTTCCTCGCTAACCGGATGAAATGAATTATGCGGAACCACTGATGGAAAATATTGGGCATTAACAAATTTATATATACAAGAGTGCCAACTCGATTCAACGCTCACATGCGAGTTTGTTTTATCCTATCTAGTTGACACAGGCCTCAATCATTTAATCCAACTCCCCTAGAGCGCTTGAACTATGAAATGAACTAAACAATACTAGAATTAAAAATAATCACAGGACAAAAGAATGAGACTCACATTTTCCCAGTTTTTAGAATACGTAAGAGCAGATAAAAAATTGACACAACAGGAAATGGTCGACTTACTTAGTAGCTCTGACGCGGATTTTTCTAAGCTTGACCTCACAACCTTCAGTCGCTGGGAGAGAGGAGTAACATCACCCAAATTATCTAAGCAATTACTCATAGCGAGATTGATGGATGAAGACGTCTTAAAACTCATTGATCCAGACGTTGAAGGCAAAATAAAGAATAAACGTCATTTTGAGAAAATGACCAACCGTATCCTTCAGCCATACTCAACAGCTCCTGAAACGTTTTCTCATTACTATCACGGCTCATTAGCTAAACAACATAGTTTGTGTGAGCAGTTGGTTGGATTTCACCAAAACTATATGGGTATATGTGTCGACGCTGGGGATATACAACAAAGTAAAATGGGTTTGAATACATTTAGTGACTCTTCAAGTATGTTAGTAGGACATTTACTTTACGGTTTTGTGCCGATCGAGCAGCAAGCTTCATCACTTAATCCAAACCAACTATCAGCCTGCCCCTTTGTAGATATAGAAAAAAGCATGGAACAACCTGTAGATCTGTATGTAATCTCTACGTTCGGTACTTTGCCTACCCCTAGAATGGTTAGTATTATGTTTATGTTAGATATATTGTGCCAAAATACTCGCATCAAAAATCTAGTATTAAATTGTCATGATCAAGAAGCCTATGCGCTGTTCGAAGCGGGTACAGACTATGAACTTGTATCAAAAGGTAACGAAATCCCTTTCGGAGGCGTTAAAGTTTTTGGGAAAAATTACCAATATGCGCAAATTAGAATCAAATCTGAAAGTATTCTCGCATCGAAATTAATATCAAGTATGCTTCCATTTATTCAGGATCACATGCACAATTTATTAGGAGATTAGATACCCCGATGCATTCACGGAGCATTTACAGCGACAGCTCCATGCAGAGTTGACCGAATCCTTGTCGCCCTATTGTCTTATATAATTGGCCATGACTTATTCACTACAGGCAAAGTAACCTCACGACAAAACAATGTTCTCTTTCCAGTAAACCTTACTTATCGAATCGAACGTTTTTCGCATGTGGTGCGAAGATTGGCTTTTAGTTTTACCTGGCGTTGTTAATGATATG
>NZ_JBFRKQ010000102.1:0-16210 GCF_041469505.1 Vibrio sp. 10N.286.49.E11 | reverse complement strand
AAAGCCGCGATGAACCATTTTTTTGTCGTTAATAATAAAGGGTATGGTATGTTGATTTATTGTAAGAACAGTCATCCAGAGATATGACGGATGTATCAGAATGAGCAGACCTTTCTCTTAAAGCGAGAGTATCAACTGTTATTTAGGCACTTTTTACTATATAACGTGTCGCCCAAAGCTAGGTCTCTAATCATGAGCAGTGAGCGATAAGCCGCATCGCCCGGTTTATTGATGGGCGATTAAAATCCAACGTCTAATTTTTACCACAAGGAACCAAGTGTGAGGTTATTGAGTCTATTTGCGATGCTATTTCCGGCCGTTGCTTGTTCGTCCACACTTGAAATATGGGCTGGTATTAATTATGAAACGGCCGATTATGTAAAAGAACATATCGAAGCGATGACTGATCATCGTGTAGAAATTCGTTCGTTTGACGTCAACAGTATTCGTTCTGAACTGCTTGTTGCTGATCCTAGAGACAATACCTTTCCCGACGCCATCTGGGTTCCTTCTGACTTCTTAGGTCTAACTGAATATATCGATTTAGCGACGCTTCCTGATGCTTGGGTCGATACCCAACGCTATGAGAAAAAAGCGCTTGATGCAGTGGTCATCAACGGTGAGCTTAAGGCGTTACCGGTTGGTATTGGAAACCAAGTCGTTCTGTATTCGAGCAAGCCTCAAGCGCAAGTCGTGACATGGGAGAGCCTAATTGAACGCTCTGCTCAGTCCGATCAAGTGAGCGTGCTTTTTCCCAATCCAAACATGTACTTCTATCTAGCTTTCTATCAGCTTTTTTCTGAAGACTTATTATCGTCGAAGAATGTTAATGGTGAAGGGTTAGTTGCTATCTTTGATTTCATCGACATGTTGCAGCAGAAAAAAGTCATCGAATCATCGTGCAGCGATATTTGCGCGAGGCAGAGGTTCATCAATGGGGAAGTCGAGTTTTTGATTGACGGTGATTGGGCGTTCAGCGAACTCGATGCCGCCTTTGGTCGAGATTTGTACATCAATTCGTTGCCGACCTATCGTGGTGAAAGTATGTCTTCATTTAGTGGCGCAAAGGTTTTTGCTGTCACGGAAAAAGGCATGCAAAACCCAGATAAGAAATTGGCTTTGAAAGAAGTCGTTCAATACCTGCAATCAAACAGTTTCACCTATTTAGCTCACTCGAGTGCCATGGTTTCGCCGTTTTATGAGGTTAATCAACGCCGTGTTGAGGAAGGTAACCAGACACTTTCAAATATGTACGATGAGTTTCAAGCATCGCAAATGATGTCGAGTGACTACAAGATGGCGATCGTTTGGGAGGCATCGGCTCGGGCGTATCAGCGTTACAAGTCAGGGATGCCAAAGAGTGAACTGCATAAGTTTTACAATGATTTTGTTCAATATTACTCGGCGAATATGAGGGTAAGAGATTGAAGCTATCATTAAAATACACCATGGGCTTGGTGTTGCTGGCTTGCTCAATGCTTCCTGTTTACCTAGCGGGACAGTTGATTCTCAATAAACAAAACCAAAGTTCTTTAGAGCAAAAAGAAACCAAGCTGGACAACTCTACGACCGGTATTCGTCAAACCGTACAAGAGCAAATTAAGCTGACGGCGAGCCTAACTCAATGGTATTCGCATGACCGATCATTGATTAAAGCGGGTGGTAATATCTTTTTCTCGAGTGTTGTTTGGGACAAGATGGATAGCTTCAATGCGCTAGCGGAGAGTGTGTCCGCGACTTATATTCTGGACCAAAACTGGAAGCCCATTTATGACAGCAAAGGCAGCTTGTACCATTTTGAGCAGAGCCAGTTATTAGAAAGCTTGAAGCGTCCTCAATCGGTTTATGGGCAAGGGAAATTGTTCCACACCGAGTTTACCGAAACTGAAGTGGCGGATAATACCGCTGCAGGTATCGCTTTTGTCGCGCCGATTTTACCTTATCGTTTGATAGAAGGTTCTACATACACGCCGCAGGGTTATCTTGTGGTTCTTATGGGGTATGACAGACTTAAGACTAAAGTGACGCCTTTCCTTTATCAAAATGAGTCGGTTGAGTTTAACTATATTGATTCAACGGATGCTCAATCTTCTGAACAAAGTGCGAACATTATCTCTATCGACAGCACATTCTTTACCGACAAATTGGTACTGAACGTCAAACATCATATTTCCGACAGTGAGCGTTTATTAGAGATGCAACAAGCTCAGGTGGTCTTTGTCAGAATATTGGTGGCGACGCTTGCCATCTCGATTGTGTTTGCTCTGTTCCTAAGCCGCTGGTTCTCAGGGCAGTTAAACTTGTTGGCTGAATCTGTTACGTCGTATTCGCATAACCAGTCACCGACTCATAGTGTGGATGAACATCGTTTTACAGAGTTCGTCACGCTGAGTCGTTTATTGGAAACCATGTGGGGTCGTATACAATGCCAAGTCCGTGAACTGACCGAAAGTAACGATAAACTCGAAAGGTTTAATGTTCTGCTAGAGGACTTAGTTGAAGAGAAAACCAGCAAGTTAACTAATTCGCTCGCGCGTGAAGAATCCCAGAAGCATCGTATTTTGAAGATCGTTCAGTTTGCATCATCAAGACACGCGGCTGAATATCGGTTGATTCCTCAAATGGTCGATCAAGAGTTAAAGACATTACTTGTTCAACATTCGATTCAGTTTCATTTTAACCGGACTGGCGAGGCTGACCTGATACTCTATGACTCACAGGGGACGGCGATCGGGTATTTTTGTTCAAGTTCATTTGATGTCCTCAGTGAAGAAGATCTTCTGATTTTTGACATGTACCAAAAACAGTTAGCTGGTTGGCTAGAGCTCGAAAATATTACACGGATTAATATGCCGACTGGCTGTTTGAATCGTAAAGCTTTTAATGAAGATCTCGAATTCAGTAAACGCAGCATTAACGACAATCAAAATCAGATTTCTTTGATCATTATTGATATCAATGGCTTGAAAACGACCAATGATGTTCATGGGCATGAGACCGGGGATGAGCTGATACAGCGCTGCGTAGACGTAATCAGCCACGAATTGACACCTGCCAGTAATCTATACCGTTTGGGTGGAGATGAATTTGCGGTGCTTACCTTAACGTCTGGTGAGTCGAGTTTGCTCAATGTCGCAAAGATGACTGAGCAGTTGTACATTGCTCAGGAGCAACAGGCAATCGAGACTAAAGCGGGTATCTCTATTCCTGTCAGATTCTCGATTGGTGCAGCCTCTAGTGATTCAACAGACGTTGAGCAATTGTTCTCAGTCGCTGATGAGAATATGTATCAGCAAAAGCGTCTTTATTACCAAACGTTGTCTGTGGTTGGGAAGTAATAATGCCAATCGCGCTGACAAATAGCGATCACGATTTTCGACGTCCATTAGAGCGGAACTGCTGCGGTGTGACGTTATAATATGTTTAAACGCTTATGGGAAATGCGCTTAGTCGGGCCAACCGTTGCTTAAACACAGACGATAAAAATGAAAAAGCCCACCAATGGAAGTTGATGGGCTTTGTGTTTGTATTTAGCTTACGTAACTCAGCTAGAGCCAGAAACTCTTCAGAGGCATCTCAGAGTCAAAGTGATGAGCAATTTGCGCTTGGAGTAGCTCAGCGGTCGCAATAGCGTCAGTTAATGCATGATGCGGCGTGTAGTCGGGCAGATGGTATCGACGACGACTCTGACCCAGTCTCACTGAAGCTGGCTTCTTACCTTTCAGCTTATTCCACAAGCCGCCAGCCAGTTTATTTTGGATCTGAGATTCAATCTCCAGCGTGTCGAGGACTGGGAACTCAATGCCTTCACCGAGTCGCACTTTCAATGCATTGTCCAAAAAGTCACGTTCGATACGACGATAGTGAACCACAGGGATATGTCCCGCCATTGATTCTAAGATCTCGCCCAACACTTCGCTAAGGTCTGGCGCATCAATGATGTCATTGTGAGTGATGCCATGAATCACGACAGACTCTTCTTCAAGTTTCTGTTTTGGTCTTAGAGTCCAGTGTTTGGCTTGTCGCAAGTAGATGCGATTGAGCGTAAATGGCACTAAACCAATGGTAATGATGCCGTCTTTGTTTGGGTTTAACCCCGTTGTCTCAAAGTCGACAGCCAAAAACATCACTTCTGAAAGTGGCGTATCAGGCGCAGGAAGAGGCTGGCTATAAAAGTGCTTTAAGCGCTCGTCTCTCGCTCGTTCAAGCTTCTGAGCAAACTTAAATGGCCAATCGACCGCAGGTGATCTGAATAGTTTGTTCATAGGCCCTACTTAAACTTGTTGCTGGCTTGATAACGGAACTTAAGGAAGTTTTGCGCATTACTTAATATTTGGAATGCATCCTTTAGGTTACGTCGTTCGAAGTCAGACAGGTTCTCTGGCTCGATGTTGTTATCAGGCTCGATGTTGTTGTCGACATCGTGTGCTTGGTGGCGAATACGAACCAGAGAGATAAACTCCATCGCATCTTTCAAATCTTGAGCTCGGCCTTTTGGCAGAATACCGGCGTCAATAATGTCATCTAAGCGTTCGAACGAGTTCTTAGAGCGAGACGCTACCGCGAGCGAGTGAACACGAATCAAATCGGCGAGTGGCGCAGTACCACGACGCTTAAGGTTGATAGAGTTGTTGTGACGGCCATCTTTCTCCATCACGAAATCTTTGAAGAAGCCGAGCGGAGGTGTACGGTTGAGTGCGTTACGTGCAAGACACGCCAAGAAGCGATTGTTCTTACGTGCGCGTCGAACAATAAAGCTGTTCAATTGCTCGGCCCATTTCAGACGACCATAAACGCCATCTAAGTCGAAGAAGATTGAAGCATTTAACAGTGCTTTCGGGTTTGGATCATCAATCCAATCGGCAAAGCACTCTTCCCATTGTCGACGAGTCATACGCCACGTTGGGTTAGTCGCCATGATATCGCCAGTACAATACACATAGCCACACTGATCTAAGCCATCACAAATAAAGGTCGACAGCTCCTCAAAGTATTTACCGTGCTTTTTCTCGTCGTAGGTATCATCAAGAATGATTGCGTTATCTTGGTCGGTAACCAGCAGCTGCTCATCACGCCCCATAGAGCCCAGTGCGAGGAAACAGTAAGGAATAGGCGACTTGCCCAATTTCTCTTCGCCCAGTTCGATAATTCGCTGCTTAAAGCTACGACCAATTACCGACATTGCAGTACCCACCATGTGGGCGTTGGCATCTTCGTTAACTAAGCGCACAAAGCTGTCTTTTACTTGCTCGGAAAGCACCTTCAGATCTTCGATACTTTGTTGCTGGAAGATACTACTTACCAATAACAGCGAGTTTTGAGACTCATAACGAACAATATCGGTCGCTTCGATAATACCAATCGGCTTCTTATCTTTAAGCACTGGTAAATGATGCACGTTATAGCGAAGCATGGTCATCATAGCTTCGTATACGTAAGCATTGTGATCGAGAGAGATAACCTCAGGTGTCATTACGCTAGAGACTTCATCCGATGGGTCAAGCCCTTCAGCTAAAACGCGAGTACATAAATCTCGGTCTGTGATGATGCCAATCACGGGTGTTGAGTCATCTTCATCATCTTCAACGATTTCTGGATCAATGATCAGCAGGGAAGAGACATTGTCTTCGGCCATCATAGTCGCGGCTTGTTGTATCGTACGAGTCTTCTCGATCATCGGCGCTTCGCTAGTCAGTAGCGTTTTTACCTTGGATGTCGTGAGATCGTTGGCATCGTTATTACTTGAGTTTGCTTGGCGAAGACGGGCGTTGTCTTCTACTTCTACGAAATCTGCAAAGGAGTCGTAGTTGTCGTAGAGCTCTTGGAAAATTGGCTCAGGAATGCAGTAGAGAAGAGTATCTTCGGTCGCTTTTACTGGGAAACGAACCTTATTGTTGGTCAGTAGACCCATTTGCCCGAACAAGTGGCCTTCATCAAGGCGGTTATAGAGTTCGCCTTTACGGCGGTAGACTTCGACTTCGCCACTTCGAACGATGTATAAGTCATGAATTTGATCACCAAAGTGAATGATAGGGGTATCTTGGCGGTAATAAGAAATTTCCACGCTACTGGTCACTTTCGCCAACATCTCCTCAGGGAGTTCTGTGAAAGGGGGGTATTGTGCCAGAAAGTTTTGAATCTCTAATAACTCAGCATCCATAATGATCATCCATTGGTTTGTATGATTTCATGGTACAACATTTGATAATATTTTGCCGTCACAAATCAATCTGTGAGCTAAAACCTTTTTAAAGTCTTATGGATAGACTAACCTTTCAATTAATGGAGTGACAGTTTAAGGATGATAGGAATGTCGAAGTGGAAGCTTAGTTTTGTATCTGCGGTTTTTATGTTTTCTCCAAGTTTGTGGGCGGACACTAACGCGGTGGATATTTTGGATTACGACCATATTTATGCCACCGCGCATTCGGGCAGTTTAAATGAAGATGCAGGCAGTAATAACAATGCCTCGTCGTATGGATTAGGCGTCAGTTACGCGATGACGGATGATTGGTTGTTGCTGGGAGACTATAGCGCACGCTTCATTCACCCTGATGACACCACAACTCGAATTGATACACTGATGCCAGGTGTTGGTTACCGTTACAGCATTAAGACAGATTTAGATATAGTGGCTTACTACCTGCTTGGTATCACTAAAGGTAAGGTTGAAAATAATGACACCAACCGAACTGAATCTTCAGACACTGAGTTCATCCAAGGGGTAAAAGCTGAGCTTAACTATGGCTTTGCGAAACGTTGGATTGCCAACGGCAGCGTGCAAGTGAATCGAAGTGACCTGTTTGATGAAGAGATCTATCACTTAGGTTTACGCTATCTAGTGACTAACAAGTTTGCGATTGGTGGGTCATACCAACATCGAGATGGTGAAGGTAAAATTCGTAGCGAGCGTACTAATGAGCTAGGTGTGGAATTTTTCCTAGAGTATTAACTTACAAAGTATCTAAACCTGAAAGTGGAGACACAAAAAAGCCAGCTTAATTGCTGGCTTTTACACATCTATTGGTCTGTAAGTGCAAGCTTGTGGTCTGCAAATACAGGTTTCGCTTTTCGATTAAAGAACCGCAGCGATACCTTTACATAGAGGACCCATGTTTGACTTAGTCATACCAGCAACGCTGATACGACCAGAGCCAACAATGTAGATAGCGAATTCGTCTTTTAGGCGAGTTACTTGCTCTTTGCTTAGGCCTGAGAACGAGAACATGCCGTTTTGACGTTCGATGAATGTGAAGTCTGCATCAACACCTTCTGATTTCAGTGTCGTTACGAATAGTTCACGCATCTCTTGGATACGGTCACGCATTTCTGCCACTTCTGCTTCCCATTCAGCACGTAGATCAGCATCACCAAGGATGTGAGTAACGACAGCACTGCCGTGCGCTGGTGGGTTAGAGTAGATAGAGCGAATAATGCTCTTAACTTGAGAGAACGCTGTTGTTGCTACGTCTGCAGATTCTGCAACCAGAGTGAATGCACCAACACGCTCGTTGTACAAGCCGAAGTTCTTAGAGAACGAGCTAGCAACAAGGATCTCTTTGTTGTATTGAGCAAAAATACGTAGGCCAGCAGCATCTTCTTCAACGCCTTTTGCAAAACCTTGGTAAGCAAAATCGAATAGAGGCAGCAGTTTTTTCTCAGCAACCAGCTTAGCAAGAACTTCCCACTCTTCAGTTGTTGGGTCGATACCTGTTGGGTTGTGACAGCAGCCGTGAAGAAGAACGATATCGCCTTCAGAAGCTTTCTCTAGGTCAGCAACCATGCCTGCGAAGTCTTTGTCTTTTGTTTCAGCGTTGTAGTAGCTGTATTGAGCTGTCTCGATACCCGCAGCAGCGAAAACGCCGTTGTGGTTTGCCCAAGTTGGGTTACTGATCCAGATTTTTACATCGCCCAGTTGGCGCTTGATGAATTCACCCGCTACGCGAAGTGCACCTGTACCACCTGGAGCTTGTGCTGTTTTAGCGCGTTGAGATGCAACGATCTCTGCGTCTGAACCGAAAAGAAGTTTCTGAACCGCTAGACCGTATTCAGCTGTACCTTCAATCGTTAGGTAAGATTTGGTTTTTTCGTTTTCAAGAAGTGCAGCTTCTGCTTTCTTTACTGTTTTAAGTACTGGTGTTTGACCATCTTCATTTTTGTAGATGCCAACGCCAAGGTTGATTTTCTCTGCACGAGAGTCTTTTTTAAACTCTTCAGTAAGGCCGAGGATAGGATCGGCGGGAGCAGCTAACACTTTTTCAAACATAATCTTCATCCATGTCAATTGAGAGGGGATAGTATCTATGGGTAGTTATACCTGTATGGAATTTTTAAGACAATACGAAGTGAACAGAAAGACCAAAAAAAATCCATTTCAATCAGATTTATTGACTAAAGAGGATATTTGATAACAAAACACCCTACGGATTAACCTATAGGGTGCAAGAAGTTAGTGGATTTTGAATAGATTACGCTGGTTGAGCAATAAAGCTTTCGCGCTCGAGTTCACTCGCTACATTTTTGCCATCTTTGTAGGTCGCAGCAATTGAAACAAACGCTTGTTCGACGACCAGAAAAGCTTGGACAACTTGCGGATCAAAATGCGTCCCATTGCCCTCTAAGATGATCTGTTTAGCTTGTTCATGAGTAAAGGGTGGCTTGTAGACTCGCTTCGAGATGAGCGCATCATAAACATCAGCTAATGCCATTAAACGGCCAGATAACGGGATATCTTCACCAGACAACTGATTAGGATAACCACTGCCATTCCATTTCTCGTGGTGAGTCAGAGATATCTCCTTTGCGACTCTTAAGAAAGAGCTACTTCCCAACTGCTTTTCTGCAATAGATAACGCTTCAGCCCCAATCGCGGGGTGACCTTTCATTATCTCAAACTCTTCGTCCGTCAATTTGCCCGGCTTCAATAACACACTATCAGGAACACCTACTTTGCCCACGTCGTGCAAAGGCGCAGATTTGTAGAGCAACTCGATGTAGTTTGGTGTTAACAAGCTTGAGTGGGTTTCTGATTTGCTGAGCTCTTGTGCGAGCACCTTGACGTACTCTTGAGTTCTTAGGATATGTGCGCCCGTTTCATTGTCTCGAGATTCAGCCAATGCCGATAAGCTCACAATGGCCACGTCACGTGTGGTTTTGACTTCGTTTTGCGCGGTTTCAAGGCTATCAAGCATGGTATTGGTCATAGATGCCATTGAGCCAAGCTCGTTGTAGCCGAAAATAGGTAAGCGAACGCCTTGCTCGCCATTGGTGACTTTGTTTAATGCGTGCTCTTGGCTTAGGAGAATACGCTTAATTAGCTTACTCCAAAGCGTCATGATGGTTATCGCGTAGCCACCCAGTACCACAGCCAAATAAATAAACTCTTTGATCACGCTGATCTTGCCGGTGCCATCCAATAAGCGGTCAGGGTTGTGTTCTAGCCAGAAGATGTCTTTGACAGCAATCATCGTCAACATAGTCGTCAGTGTTACCAGAAGCACGATAACCAAGCCTATCATCTGCTTGACCAGTGAACTTCTTTCACCAACCAGTTGGAAGTCGAATTGTCCAGTCGTCTCCATTTTATCCATTTGGCTGAGCTTGGCATTCAATTGAAGAATGGTTCCGGTAAAGAAGCCGAATAGACTCATGCCAAACAGCACCTTCAAATTACTATCTATGGTGAATTCATAGCTTAAGTTGTAGTAGAGCGCGAAAGGCACACTTGCAGCAAAAAATAGCAGGGTATCGAGTTGCGCGAATCGGCCTTGCTTGACCAAGGTATGTTGCGCCAATGGGTAACGACGTGCGAGCCATAATAAGATAAACACAATACTGACTTGTGTGAAAATCTCTAACGTCGTTAAGCTATCGAGCATAGGGCACACCCGACTGCCATAGGTGCCAAACAGCACGCCAGCAATGACGTATAACTTAGTCGTTAGCGATTGATTGTAATTTGAAGTATCCATCGGTAAGCCTTTGTTCTCATTCTTATTAGATTTACGCATTCATTGATTCACGACTTTAGAATTGCGAATGATTAGCATAAGTGACGTGAATAAGACCGGAAATTCTATCGATAGCTTTCGTGGATTGATACAAGAAACTGGTTTGTGTTAGAGATTTGTTAGCTAGGTGGGGGTTATTGCAGCATTTTTATGAAGATACTTGAATAGCCTCGGTCGAGGTTCGAGGCTATTCAGTCTGTGTACTGGTTAGAATCGCGAGTGATTGAGTTTGCTATCTACTTTACCCCGTTACTTTTTGAGATTGATTTCAGCTTCGATTGAGCCGGTTTCAATCTCAGGGTGAGACGCTAGTTTGTCTGCAGCCCATTGGTTGATGTGTTTCAGAATAGCAGACACCGCGTGTTTTTCCGTTGGTGCTTGGTCTTGTTCGACATCGATCTTTTGCTTTGGATGTGAGCCTGTCGCATCTTCAGCAATATGGAGCCAATCTGGGTGCCAGTAATATGGCTGACCGCTCGGTGTTGTCCAACTGTGAACACCGTTTGACTCTCCTTTATAACTTAATTGGTCTGCTTCTATTTTTTTCATTGTTATCTCGCATGTTTTTGGGTTACATCAAATTATTGAGGTAGAAAGCCAACTTAGCTCCTACCTTGGGTACAAACTTAGCAAAGCTTACAAAGTTATCTGTGAACCAATTCACACTATTGTGGAAATTAGGTGCGATCATATGGATAGCAGCAATAGTTGTTGGCGTAAGTGATAAAATCACCGGCTCACAGAATTTCTCTAGGTAGTACAATTAGATGGCGCGTTATGAAGAGCTTGCAAAGGATATTCGAACTCAGATAGCCAACAATACGTGGCGATCCGGAGAGAAGATCCCTTCGGTACGCATGAGTTGTCGAAATTACAACGTCAGCAATAGTACTGTCTTACAAGCCTACCAGTTGCTAGAAAGCGAAGGGTGGATCATCGCTAAACCTCAGTCGGGCTACTTTGTAGCGCCAAGGCTGGACGGCGTTGACTACGCACAGCCACTCGTTAGTGAAAAGAAAGCCATTAATGACCGCTTATTTGATTTCTTGAAGTCGAGTTCAGCCGAAGGTGTGATTCCTTTCGGCTCTGCATTCCCAGATCCCGACCTTTTCCCGTTACCTACCTTGACTCGAAACCTTGCCAGCGCGGGTAGGAAGATGACTGGCGCGAGTGTGATAAATAATTTACCACCGGGCAGTGAGTCCTTGAGAAGGCAAATCGCACAGCGTTATCTGCAGCAAGGGATCACGGTTAATCATCAAGACATCGTGATTACGTCGGGTGCTATGGAGGCGCTCAACTTGAGCCTGCAAACGGTCACCAAGTCGGGTGATAACGTCGTGATTGAGTCTCCCGCATTCTATGGTGCTCTGCAGGCTGTCGAGAGGCTCGGGCTTAACCCTATCGAAGTGGACGTTTGCCCAATCAATGGGTTGAATATAGAGCAGTTTGAAAACGCGCTACAAAACCAAGATGTTAAAGCGTGTTGGCTGATGACGACTTTTCAAAACCCAACGGGAACCAGTTTGTCGGAACAGGCAAAGCGCCGTGTGGTAGAGATTGCAGAACAGCATGGAACCTACATTATTGAAGATGACGTGTATGGCGATCTTTATTACGAAGGGCATAAGCCGAAGCCACTAAAGGCCTTCGATAAGACCGATTCCGTCTTGCTTTGTGGGTCGTATTCAAAAAGTTTGTGTCCTGGTTATCGAGTAGGGTGGGTTGTGAACACGCGTTTTAACGACGCGATTCAAAAGTTACAGCTTCTTTCTACGTTATCGAGTAGCGCTCCTGTTCAACTTGGTGTCGCTCATTTCTTAACGCATGAAAGCTACGACAATCACCTTCGTAAACTGCGTAAAAACCTTGTCGTCAGGAAAGAGCGATTTATCGATGTCATTAAGCAGTACTTTCCGCATTCAATAGAGATTGAAGAGCCGGCTGGTGGTTACTTGATATGGATTCGCTTTTCTGAAAAATTCGACAGCCAACAGTTTCATCAACTGGCTATCGAACAAGGTATTAGCGTTGCATCTGGCGATCTGTTTAGTGAGCATGGCAGAGTGGATAACGCGATACGATTGAACTTCTCTTATGAACTGACAGAAGAGAAAGAACAGGCGCTCATCTGGCTTGGCAAACTGGCACATCAACTTACGCACTCGTAAAACCTTAAGTCCCTCATAAAAAAGACAATCATTCCAACTGTACGGGTTGTTTGTGGGGTAACTGTACGCCTAATTGACCAAAGAGTTGTGATTCAATAACGGTAGACCAAATATTGGAGATACCGTTATGTTGAAAATGACTATGGGAAATGAAGTTAAGCTGATTATTGTCGCTATTGTGTGTGCGCTTCTGCTTATTCTCGGCCACGTACTGCTGGCAAAAGCATTCGCTGATATGGCGTGGGCGGAATACACCACTGCCGCGATCCCATTCGTTATGATGGCAATTTGCGGTCTTGCAATAAAATACGCTATCGACCAAGATGTGGATTAGCTTTTGAAATAATGAGTCTCAGATAGTGGCACGCAGAAGCATCTGGACTCGTTTTATTCCGAACATAAAAAAACCTCCGCAAGTGCGGAGGTTTTTGTTTGTTCTTAACTTTTAATATCGAATAGGTTTCGAATTAGAAGTTTGCAGAGCGTGGTGTACGTGGGAATGGAATCACGTCACGAACGTTACCCATACCTGTTACGTAAGATACTAGACGCTCGAAACCAAGACCGAAACCAGCGTGTGGCACTGTACCGTATTTACGTAGGTCGCGGTACCAGCTCATGTGCTCAGGGTCGATACCCATAGCAATCATACGCTCGTCTAGAATGTCTAGACGCTCTTCACGTTGTGCACCACCGATGATTTCACCGATGCCTGGTGCAAGTACGTCCATTGCTGCAACTGTTTTGCCGTCGTCGTTTAAGCGCATGTAGAAAGCTTTGATGTCTTTCGGGTAGTTCTTAACAATAACAGGTGCTTTGAAGTGCTCTTCAGCTAGGTAACGCTCATGCTCAGAAGACATGTCGATGCCCCACTCAACGTCAAACTCAAATTTCTTACCAGAGTCTAGTAGGATTTGGATTGCGTCAGTGTAGTCAACTTGTGCGAAATCAGCGTCTACGAATTGCTCTAGACGAGTAATTGCTTGCTTGTCGATGCGAGAAGCGAAGAACTCAAGGTCGTCGCGGCGCTCTTCAAGAACAGCAGCGAAAACGTACTTAAGCATGTCTTCAGCCAGTTTCGCTACATCGTTAAGGTCTGCAAACGCAACTTCAGGCTCAACCATCCAGAACTCAGCTAGGTGGCGGCTTGTGTTTGAGTTTTCAGCACGGAACGTAGGACCGAACGTGTAAACCTTGCTTAGTGCACAAGCATAAGCTTCAGCATTAAGTTGGCCAGATACTGTTAGGAACGTCTCTTTACCGAAAAAATCTTCGTTGAAGTCTACGTCGCCTTTTTCAGTGCGTGGTAGGTTTTCCATGTCTAGCGTAGAAACACGGAACATTTCACCAGCGCCTTCCGCATCAGATGCAGTAATAAGCGGAGCAGAAGTCCAGAAGAAACCTTGCTCGTGGTAGAAACGGTGAATCGCTTGAGATAGACAGTTACGTACACGTGCTACTGCGCCAATCACGTTTGTACGTGGACGTAGGTGAGCAACTTCACGAAGGTACTCGATAGAGTGACGCGTCTTAGCCATTGGGTAAGTGTCAGCGTCTTCAACCCAGCCTACAACTTTAACGTCAGTTGCTGCTAGTTCGAAGTCTTGACCTTTCGCAGGAGACTCAACAATCTTACCCGTTACTTCAACAGAGCAGCCAGTTGTTAGCTTTAATACTTCGTTTTCGTAATTATTAAGATTATTAGGAACCACGGCCTGAATCGGGTCGAAACAAGAGCCGTCATAAATGGCAAGGAAAGAGATTCCAGCTTTGGAATCACGACGTGAACGGATCCAGCCGCGAACAGTTACTTCACTGTCTACCGCTAGCTTGCCGCCAAGTACGTCTGTTACAGGCGCGTAAGTCATGTTGATTTCATTCTCCATTGAGGGACAAATTCAACTCAAAGTCTCTGGCATTGCTGCAAATAAATATACATTTGCACAATAATTAGCCGAAACATTAAGTTGTATAAACTTTTTAAATCGATTGAACATATTACCTGTCATACCGACAGCTTCAACCTTTATTCTTGCTTGGTGAAAGAAATATTGTGTCTACTGACGATAAATAGGTTTGAGGGGGTGTTTTTTGTTCGATCTTAGCGTCAGCCTTACCTTTCACCCTATGTGAGCTGCTGAACGAGCATGGCGTAATCGAAACCTTTGTTTTCAATAATGGGAGTGTGATTGTGTTGAGACTCACTCTATATTGGCGCGGATTCAGTCATTTTGGACTTGATCACCTTCTTAATTTCCCACTAAAGTACAAGAGGAGTTTAATATCTACGTGTTAATTACGCCGCCTTAACCCCTGCATTCTCTCTACACCCGCACTTTTCGAGCGCTCGCTCATTCAAGAAAAACAGTCGATCAAATTATGTCTCAACAAGGCAGGACTGGCTGTACAAGTAAAAGAGAATTACATGCTTAATTATTTAAAAAAACACTGGTTATCAAACGTTAAAGGAGATTCATTGTCTGGGATTGTGGTTGCACTCGCATTGATCCCTGAAGCCATCGCATTTTCAATTATTGCAGGCGTTGACCCTAAAGTAGGGCTCTATGCCTCGTTCTGTATTTGTGTCGTCACTGCTTTGGTTGGCAGTCGTCCGGGAATGATTTCCGGTGCAACAGGCGCTATGGCGCTACTAATGGTCACTTTAGTGAGAGAGCACGGACTAGAATATCTACTCGCCGCTTCATTTCTAGCTGGCGTCATTCAGATCGCAGCTGGTTATCTCAAGCTTGGTAACCTGATGAATTTCGTTTCCAAATCGGTGATTACTGGATTTGTTAACGCGCTCGCCATTCTAATTTTCATGGCCCAACTTCCTGAATTAATCAACGTCCCTTCAAGCGTTTACGTGTTAGTCGCTTTGGGTTTGGCGATCATTTATCTGCTTCCTTATTTCCCCAAGTTTGGTCGCGCAATACCTTCTCCACTGGTCGCGATTGTTACCCTGACAATCATTAGTTTGCTCTTCGGCTTAGATGTGAGAACGATTGGCGATATGGGCAAGCTTCCCGATTCACTGCCTGTGTTCTTGATTCCTAATATTCCATTCACGTTTGAGACGCTTGCAACCATCCTGCCATATTCGATTGCTCTGTCTCTGGTTGGCTTGTTGGAATCCTTGATGACAGCGACCATAGTCGATGACCTGACTGATACTGAAAGCAATAAAAACAATGAGTGTAAAGGGCAGGGCGTTGCGAACATCGTGGCTTCCCTTTTTGGTGGAATGGCGGGCTGCGCAATGATCGGTCAGTCGATCATTAACATCAAATCAGGTGGCTTAACCCGATTGTCCAGCATGATCGCTGGGGTGGTTTTGTTGCTAATGGTGGTGTTTGTTTCTGATTGGTTGAAGCTGATACCGATGGCCGCTTTAGTGTCTGTGATGATCATGGTTTCTATCGGCACATTCTCATGGCGTTCCATTGTTGAGCTTAAAGATCACACACTGCCAACCAATGTAACCATGCTAGCAACCGTGGCGGTGGTGGTGTTTACTCATAATTTAGCAATAGGTGTTGCGGTTGGCGTGGTGCTGTCGGCTCTGTTTTATGCACATGCCAGCAAATCCATGGTGTTTATATCCGATGAAGTCGTGACAAACGAAATGCACACCATTCACCGAGTAAAAGGCCATGTCTTCTTTGCTTCGTCAGATGCGTTTGTCGACTTATTTGATTATGACAACGCGACCTCTTTAGTGACCATCGATATATCTGATGCGTCATTCTTAGATAATACCTCTGTTGAGGCGCTTGATAAGGTTGTGTTCAAGTTCCGTAAAAAAGGGGCTTACGTTGAAGTGTCAGGAATGGATAACGTGAGTGCGAACCTGATAGTCAAACACGCGATGTATCACAAGCATAAAGACTTAACCGCGGTTTCCATTACGCACTAATCTTGGTTTAAGGTACTTTTAAAGCCTGAAAGCCTGAAAGCCTGAAAGCCTGAACTAGACATTGTTATGAAGTTAAAGCGCTCATTGTTGAGCGCTTTTTTGTGGTTCATCGC
>NZ_JBFRKQ010000101.1:0-17164 GCF_041469505.1 Vibrio sp. 10N.286.49.E11 | reverse complement strand
TTAATTTTCCGGATTGGTATGAGTTCTTAGAACTTATAGGTTTGATACAAGCAATTGAGGTGTCGCTTTCTGTTGAAGATAGATACTAAAGCAACTTCCCTTACCTACCTCAGATTCAACTCGGATCTCGCCGCCAGTTTGGCTCAATATACTCTGAGATACTGACAACCCTAAGCCCGTGCCATCTCGTTTGGTGGTATAGAAAGGCGAGAAGATACGTTTCAGTTGTTCTTCCTTAATACCGCAGCCTTCATCTTGAACATGAACGATAGCGCCATGAGACACACCATTTTCAACCCAGTCTTCACTCGAAATGGTTAACGTGCCCTGACCGTCCATTGCATGAATCGCGTTCATTTGTAGGTTAACCAGAATCTGTAGCAATTGGTTTCGATTGACCTCGACTGAGGTTTTAGCGTTCAGCTGCGATACGTACACAATGCCTTTCTTCTTCGCACCTGTTTTTACGAGCGTAATACTTTCATCCACTATTGGGTTGATATGTTGCCACGTAATTTCGTCTTGTACGCCGCCGTGACGGCTGTATTGAAGCAGGCTTCGTGTGATATTTCGAATTCGGTCAATCTGCTCCATGATCGCGTGGACTTCCTCATCTACACGGCTCACTTCATCGCCCAGTTCAAACTTCATCAGTTCAACGTTGCCAAGAATCACGGCGGTTGGGTTATTGATCTCATGAGCAATACCTGCCGTTAATTCACCTAACGCGGCCAGTTTTTCATTGACCACCAGCTTATCTCTGGCTTGATTGAGAAGCTTGATGTGCAGTTCAAGTTCTTCAGTTTTCTCTTTCAAACTCGCGGTACGAGAATGCACTTTGCACTCTAGTTCAGACGCCGCTTGTTGAATCTCTTGATTACGCTCGTGCAGTAGATCCAACATCTTATCGAACTGTTTAGCGAGCAGTGTCAGTTCGTGTTGATCATCCAAACCTAGCGTACCAATTCGCTTGTCTTGCCCCATCTGGACTAGCTTGACGACCTTATGAATGCGTTCGATTGGGTTGAAAAGATCACGTGCGCCACGGTGAACGATCAAACCGGATGCCAACAGAAGCAACACAATGGTAATGCTAATTTCGCCAAGGTTGGTCAAGTACGTTTCTATCAGCGGCCAAATCAAATAACCGGTGTAAAGCATACC
This sequence comes from Vibrio sp. 10N.286.49.E11, assembly GCF_041469505.1. Classification (NCBI taxonomy): domain Bacteria; kingdom Pseudomonadati; phylum Pseudomonadota; class Gammaproteobacteria; order Vibrionales; family Vibrionaceae; genus Vibrio; species Vibrio sp. 10N.286.49.E11. The sequence goes on along the minus strand of NZ_JBFRKQ010000101.1, from coordinate 16,000 downwards.
AATCACATTATTAAACTGGTCATGGATTGGTTGGTAAGCTGTGATGTACCAAGCATCGTAAACATACGCTCGATCTAGCCACTCTTTACCTTCATTCAAGACTTTCGAGTGAACCTCGTGAGAAACACGTGTACCAATGGCGCGCCCTACACTGTCTTCACTGCTCAAAGGCACGTTGGTGCTAACACGAAGATCATCAAGGAAAACCGTGACCGTTCCTATATGACGATTAAAACCTTCTCGTTGTGGATAGATAAGGTTACTGATTTGGTCAACAAGTTGAGTACTGTTATTCAGTAAGATCCCACCATCCAGAAAACCAATCACATGATCATGTTCATCTTTGATGGATACAACGGTTCGGCTTACCAATCCGCGAGTCTCGACCTCTTGCCCGTTGAGCATCGGAACTTCCGCTTTTTTAGCGAGGTCACGATCGAGATAATTGAGTTCGTTACGGCTTAAGACACTGAAAAATGAAGGCTTGTGAGTTAAGTTTAGATATTCGAGTTTCTTTTCCATGCTCTCGACACTGCGCCAGCGCAGAAAATCGAGCTCATAGCGAGATTTGTTCTCAGACACCCAGCGCGTTAGCTCTTCGTGTGAAAGATCACTCGCAAGTTTGGTTCGAAAGTTATAAGACTCGGCAAACGCACGAACGTTGTATGCTTGCTGATTTTGGATCAGGTGAATACTGTTATCGGCAACATCCAAGCGTTCATCAACATCAATCAGAGCGCCCTGCCACGTGTAATGTATTGACCAATACAGTGTGATAGCCACAAGCGCGCACAAGGTCAGAATGATCGGAGCTGATGTTAGGAATAATAATCGGTAGCGAACCATGGTTTTGAATCGGAACGCCCACTTTGACCACCAACGACGTCTAATCGGCATATTCAGAGCCTTCTGTGTTCCAATCTTTGTACTTACGCTCTAGCGTTTTACGTGCGACGCCAAGATCTCTTGCAGCTGCCGATTTATTGCCATCATGAAAACTAACCAGCTGTTCTATATGAGATTTTTCTACTTCTTTGAGTGTCCAAGTGTTTGGATAACCCTCGGCAGCGTCTGCATTATTCAAGTTTGGCATTTCCGCACCATGTGACACCGTCACTGAAATGCTAGCGGGAACAGGATCACCATTAATCTCGCGCCAATAGTGTGCTGGTGGCTTGTCTAAAAGAATGCATCGTTCGACTAAGTTTTTAAGTTCACGAATATTTCCCGGCCATTCGTATTCGTTCAACGCCAAGATATCTTCATGTGCCCAATTTGGAACTGGCATGCCAAGCTCGCTCGATAAAAGACGAGTAAAGTATGGAACAAGTTCAATCAGGTCTGACGGGCGCTCTCTCAATGGCACCACATCAATCTTAAGTACATTGAGTCGGTAGAACAGATCGCGGCGGAAGTGCCCTTTATCGACCTCTTCTTGAAGATTTCGGTTGGTCGCCGCCACCACTCGTACGTCAACGGAAATTTCCTTTTCGCTACCGACTGGACGAATGGTTCTTTGCTCTAACACGCGTAGCAATGCAGCTTGCATTGGCAGTGGCATTTCACCAATTTCATCAAGGAACAAGGTGCCACCACTTGCGACTCGGAAAAGACCTTCACGGTTTTTCTTCGCACCAGTAAATGCGCCTGATGTATGTCCAAACAGTTCACTTTCTAGAAGCTCTGGAGCAATCGCACCACAGTTGATTGGCACAAATGGACCTGTGCGTTTACTGGCTTCATGTACACCACGAGCAACCAGCTCTTTGCCGGTACCCGACTCACCTTCTATCAAGACGGACGCTCGAGACGGTGCAAATTGACTGATCAGCAATTTAAGTTGTTTGGTCTTGTCTGAATTGCCAATCAGTTCAGTCTTGATATGACGACTCACATCACGCTTCAACGCGTACTGCATTCTTTGGTCGAGTCGCTTATCCATACAACGCAGAACCGCTTGTATCATCTGTTCGAGGTTGAACGGCTTAAGAATAAAATCTGAAGCACCAAGCTTAAGCGCGGATATGGTCATCTCTAGATCGGCATAACCCGTCATGAAAATCACATCGGCGCGTTTGTCGTTGTCGTTAAACGCCTCTTCCCACTCAATGCCAGAGCGGCCTGGTAGGTTGATATCAAGGACAATCAGATCAAAATGTTCGCTCGAACGCAGCGTTTCAGCCTCTTCAACCGATCCTGCGCTCGACACCTTGCCAAAGAACTTACCTAGTGCTTTCTTTAAGATAGCCTGCATACCCAATTCATCATCGACGACCAAAACGGAAAAGGCCTGATACTGAGTCAATGTGTTCGGGTTGAGATTGGATGCAGATGAACTAGGTAAAGACATAATGATTAGCCGGTGAGAAAAGTTGGGACAGAGTGTACCAATTAACCTTTTCTCCAACAGGGACAATGTGCGACATTTTGTCCTAGCTCATGTTTTGATTCATTTTAGAGGGCTAAATGACGCAGTTTTGTCCGAAATAACAGCAATTTAATGAGATCTGATGCATGATTTATTGGCATTAAGATTGCTTATAAGGTGTAGATTTCTAATTACAACAATTAGCGTCTTATGCACATGCCCTTTTTTGAGCCCTTTAAAACTGAAGGCATGTCATTCATTTATAACAGAATGGACATAATAATAATGAAAGCAATTCCCCTAACTATTGCAGCTCTATCTATCGTCAGTTACACGGCTAGCAGCGCGGAAGACACCACCCATATCAAATTGGCGACAACCACAAGTACTTATCACTCTGGTCTACTGGACTACTTATTGCCTGAGTTCGAAAAAGATTCTGGTATCAAGGTTGATGTTCTAGCTGCGGGTACCGGTAAATCACTTCGCATGGGCGAAAATGGTGATGTTGATTTGGTAATGACTCACGCACCAAAAGCTGAAGCGAATTTCGTAGAAAAAGGCTACGGCGTTTTACCTCGTAAGCTGATGTACAACGACTTTGTGATTGTGGGCCCTCAAAGTGACCCTGCAAAAATTGAATCTCAAAAAGCAGTGGCAGATGTGTTCAAAGCGATCGCGACTAATAACGTGACGTTTGTGTCTCGTGGCGACGACTCTGGTACTCATAAGAAAGAGATGGGCATTTGGGCGCAAACTAAAATTGAACCAAATTTTGGTGGTTACCGCAGTGTTGGTCAAGGTATGGGCCCTACTCTGAACATGGCGTCTGAAATGCAAGGCTACACCATGACAGACCGTGGCACATGGTTGGCTTACCAAAACAAACTGGATCTTAAAATCCTTTTCCAAGGTGACAAGAACCTATTCAACCCTTACCAAGTAATCCTTGTTAACCCAGAGCGCTACCCAAGCATTAACTACCAAGCAGCGAAAGTATTCAGTGATTGGTTGGTGAACCCTAAAGGTCAGAAACTGATTAACGACTTTAAACTGCATGGCAAACAGCTGTTTGTTGCAAGCGCAGAATAGTTTGTTGTAAGTGAACCGTCGTTTTCTGTAAGTAAAAGTAGCGCTAAGGGTTCAACCCGAATCAATTAGCGCTACGCTTAACTAAACAGTTAACGAAGCACCTAAGCAATATCGCTTTAATAACTATCTTGTTTAACAGCAGGTCGCTATAAAGCTGTCTCGCTTTAATAGCGTTCACGCTTAACAACACATTCATGCTTAGAAACACAATCATGCTTAAGAGCAATCGCTGACCAATACACACTCAAATAGTTTGGGTCAGCTATGATTAACATCAGTCATTACCGATAAAACCTATTATCGATTTACACGAGATACTTCATGACCCTATGGCAAACAACGATTGATGCAATGAATCTACTTGTGAGCTTTGACCACGAATTGTGGAAAATCGTCGCGGTATCCTTCAGCGTATCTTTGTCCGCCATCTCATTGGTGATTGTTCCTGCAATCCTTATGGCTTTCTTATTGGCTTATACCGAGTTCCCCGGGAAATGGGCTCTGCTTTCAGTGATCAACACCCTGCAAGCGATCCCTACTGTGGTTATCGGTTTGTTGATGTACATGATGCTTTCTCGCTCTGGCCCGTTAGGTGATTGGCAATTGCTGTTCACCCAAAAGGCGATGATTCTAGGTCAAATGGTGATCTGTTTCCCTATCCTAGTTGCGATGATGCATGGCGCTCTGCAGGCCAGTGACCGCCGTGCGGTAGAAACAGCGCGCACACTTGGCGTATCAACAACACGCGTGGCGTGTACCTTGATTTGGGAAACGCGTTTTCCTCTGTTGGCTGCAACCATTGCTGCCTTCTCTCGTATCGTGACAGAGGTAGGTTGTTCAATGATGGTAGGTGGCAACATTATGGGGATGACAAGAAACATCCCAACAGCTATTGCCATGGAAAGCCACAAAGGCGCATTTGCTCAAGGCGTCGCCCTCGGTATGGTGTTATTAGCATTGGCATTAGCCCTTAACTTTTTCCTTTCCAGTGTGAGAGGAAAAGGCTATTTAAGAACTTAGGAACGCTGTCATGAGTATAAAAATAACAACGCAGCAAATTTCAATGCGCTACAAAGAGCGTGTTTTGTTCCATATTCCCGAATTGTCGATCGGCCCCAACGATGCCATTTATCTCAAAGGAGATAATGGTGTGGGTAAAACGACCCTACTTAAAATATTGTCTGGATTGATTCAGCCCAGCTCTGGCCGCATTCAGTCTCCGACACAAAGCTGGCAGCAGATCTTATTCCCTAGGCTCAAGTTCAAAGACATTATCTACCTGCATCAAACCCCCTATCTTTTTGATGGTTCGGTGTACCAAAATGTCGCTTATGGCATTCGCTTTAACAAAGAGAGCCAAAAAGATAAGCGAGCTCAAATAATTAATGCATTGAGAATGGTAGGTTTAGAAACCTTGGCAGATGAACACATTTCTGTGTTGTCTGGTGGTGAGCGTCAACGCGTTGCAATGGCACGAGCCTGGATTCTTAAGCCGTCAATCTTGCTTATGGATGAACCAAGTGCCTCTTTAGACAAAGAATCTATTGAAAGATTGGTGATAATGGCCGAAGATCTTCTTCAAAGAGGCGCGAGTTTAGTCATCACTAGTCACCAAACTAACGCGTTAACCGACTTATGTAAGAAGCAATGGTGGATCAAAGACAATACTTTGACCGAATCGCCGCTTCTGCAAGTTATTCAGAAAGATAAAGCACAAGAGAATATTTATGCTGCTTCCAACGCAAACTAGTTGGGTTATTTTGGCTGGCGGACAGGCCAGCCGCATGGGCGGAAAAGATAAAGGACTTGTTGAGCTCAACGGTTCTCCGCTTATTCAATACGTTATAAACAAGCTGTCACAGCAAGATGTCAGCATCACTATCAATGCCAACCGTAACTTAGACAGTTACCAAGCATTTGCTCCGGTTGTTTCCGATTCCTTCCCTGACTATCCAGGTCCATTGGGCGGCATTCATGCTGGCCTTAAAAACGCGAGTACAGACTGGGTCGGCTTTGTCCCTTGCGACAGCCCACAAATCAGTGACGACCTTGTTGAGCGTTTTTGTTCTGCAGTTAAAGAAGACAGCGACATTCTTGTCGCGCATGATGGCGAATTTAAGCAACCTGTATTCACCCTATTCCACAAACGTGTTCTACCAAAGTTAGAAGCGTTTTTGGAACGTGGTGATCGTAAAATCATCTTGCTATACAAAGAGTGTGTTACCGAATACGTTGATTTCAGCGATTCTCCTAACTGCTTTGTTAATCTCAACACGCCAGAAGAACTCACCCAATTCGGAACGCTTCAATAATGAAAGATTCTAAACAACGCCCTAACCTTCCTTTATTGGGCTTTGCTGCTTATAGCGGTACAGGCAAAACGACCGTACTTGAAGCCCTGCTTCCTCTGTTGACTGATGCGGGTTTAAAAGTTGGCGTGTTAAAACATGCTCACCACGATTTTGATGTCGATAAGCCGGGTAAAGACAGTTACCGCTTACGTAAAGCGGGCGCGAACCAAATGTTGATTGCTTCTCGTAATCGTCACGTGATGATGACAGAAACACCAGAAGCCGAAGCAGATTTTTATTACCTACTGACTCGATTTGATACCAACACGCTTGATCTGATTTTGGTTGAAGGCTGTAAGAACATCGCCTTCCCTAAAATTGAACTGCACCGAGATGAAGTGGGCAAACCTTGGTTATATCCAAACGATAACAACATTATTGCTATCGCGGCAGACAGCCAAGTTGAATCAGAGCTGCCACAAATGGCGATCAGCGACTTAGAAGCGATTCGTGATTTCATCATCGATTACGCGCAGTCCTTTGACCTTGTCTCTACAACAGGCAGAGCCGTGTCATGCTCACCTTCAAAAGACGCAGCGCCAGCTGTTTGTTGTGATTCGTTCTCTCCTGCAGGTTTAACCGTTACTCAAGGCCAACAAAAGATTGTTGATAGCATTGACGCACTCGATCTCACAGAGAGTGTTGAATTACTGCAAGGCTACGGCCGCGTGCTGGCTGAAGATGTGATTTCGCCAATCAACGTTCCTCAGAATACCAACTCTGCAATGGACGGTTATGCAATTCGTAGTGAAGATCTAGAATTGGACAGTTACAACATCGTTGCTGAAGTCATGGCGGGTCACAGCTACGAGCAAATCGTGCAACAAGGTGAAGCCGTTAAAATCATGACCGGCGCACCAATGCCAGAAGGCGTTGATGTTGTCGTGATGCGTGAACAAGCCGTCCAAGATGGCGATAAAGTTAGCTTCCCTGATGCTAAAATCTCGGTTGGACAAAATGTCCGTATGGCAGGTGAAGATTTAGAAATCGGCCAACCTGTCTTTACACGTGGCACACGCATTGAAGCGCCAGAAATGGGCATGATGGCGTCGTTAGGTTTTGGTACCTGCCCTGTTCTGCGTAAAGTGAAAGTGGGTGTGTTCTCTACGGGTGATGAAGTTCAAGCGCCGGGTCACGAGCAAAAACCAAACTCTATCTATGACTCAAATCGTTTTACTATTATCGGCATGCTTCAAAAGCTCGGCTGTGACATCGTCGATTACGGCATCATTGAAGATGATGAGCAGAAGATGATGGATGTGCTGCATTCTGCGTCGCTTGAAACCGATATGGTTTTGACTTCTGGTGGTGTGTCTGTTGGTGATGCGGATTACATCAAGCTTGCGTTGGATAAGCTCGGTCAAATCAACTTCTGGCGTATCAACATGCGTCCAGGTCGCCCACTGGCTTACGGTAAAATTGAAAACAAACCGTTCTTTGGTTTGCCGGGTAACCCAGTTGCAGTAATGGTGTCGTTCATTAACTTTGTTGAGCCTGCGATCCGCAAGCTCCAAGGTCAAACGAACTGGACGCCAGTGAAAGCAAATGCTGTAGCAACTGAACAACTGCGCTCACGCCAAGGCCGTACTGAATTTAGCCGTGGTGTGTTCTCGATGAATGAATCTGGCGTGCTTGAAGTGAAAACAACGGGCAAGCAAGGTTCAGGTATTCTGCGTTCAATGAGTGAAGCGAACTGCTTAATCGAAATATCTCCAGCAGTTGATACTGTGAAAGTTGGCGAGACAGTGACGATCATTCCTCTGCAAGGTCGCGTTTGATTCAAAGCTCAAACACTTAAATTGACTTAGCTGCTTTTTAATTGACTTAGAAGATCTTCGCCAAAACATAAACGAAGCCCCTATATAGATTTTTCAATACTAAGGGGCTTTTTGTTCTTTTCGTTTCGAGAAAAACAACCTGTTCGTTACCTAAAAGACAAATAGCTCAAATTACGCTAAACGTTTAGAACGATAATCTTAAGATTTCTTACCATTACCTTGAGCCACGTACGGTTTTTATGTAGAGTGCGCGCAAAGTAATAATTCTATTGGAGAGCACCATGGCTCGTACCATTCTGTACACTTACAAAGACGAAGACAAAGAGTTACTGTTTTCAAAACAAGAACACCGCACGATCCAAGAAGCTGTTGCTGCAGCTGAAGGCATCGACATCTCTGAGTATCTAAAAACTGAGCAACAGCTTGAGTTGATTTCTGATACTAAAGCGGTTCGCAACTACCAAGACAACTACTTCCGCAAGCTTGGCTTTACTAAGCTTACGTTGAAGCAAAAAGACAACCTTGGTGTTGGTAAAAAGAAAAAATAATCCCTCTTGGTTCTTTTCTTGATATATCGCTTCTAGCTTTTCGTTTGTAGTTAAGCTCTTAGAGCGAAAGAAACGAAAACACTGAACTATAAAAAATGCCGCAACCTCTTTCGAGATTGCGGCATTTTTATTTATGCTTTTAACTATCTAACCTTAGCTAGCTTAACTTAAGTCACGACTACTTAATGTTAAGGAATGCAGCACCACGAACGCCGCCTGAATCACCATGCTTCGCTTTGATGATCTTTGGACATTTCGCTACAGACAATAGGTATTTAGGGATACGTTTTGGCATCTCTTCGTAGATAAGTTCGAAGTTTGAAAGACCGCCGCCCAATGCAACTACGTGTGGATCAAGACCGGTAAACAGGTTCGCGAAACAGATAGCCAATAGCTCCATGAAACGATCAACGTGCTCAGCCGCTTTTGCTTCACCTTCGTTGTACGCTTGAATGATCTCGATCGCTTTCTTCTTCTCACCGAAGTAGTGCTCGTAAATCAATTCAAAGCCACGACCTGATAGGTAGCTGTCTAGACAACCTTTCTTGCCACAACCACAGCCTAGTAACGGTGCGTTGTCGCCAAGGTGGAACCAAGCATCAATAGGAAGACGCATATGGCCCAGCTCACCAGCAACGTGGTTACGACCAGAGAACACTTTTCCTTCGTAAACTAAACCGCCACCAAAACCAGTACCTAGAATTAGGCCTGCTACTGATGGTTCGTCTTTAAGCTCGTCATCCCACGCTTCTGAAAGCGCAAAACAGTTCGCATCATTTTCAATTTTTACACTACGACCAATAAGCGCTTCTAGGTCTTTACGTAGTGGTTTTCCCGTTGAAGCTGGCACGTTAACAACCAGCATTGTGCCGTCGTCAGCATCTTCCATGCCAGGAAGACCAAGACCAATTTTACCTTCGCAAGAAAATTCGTTGTCGTACTTCTTCACCAAACCGGCAATCGTATCAAGTAGCAGTTGATAATCTTCAGTAGGCGTTGGTACGCGTTCTGTTGCTACTCGCTCAAGTTTTTCATTGAACGCACCAAATTCAATTTTTGTGCCGCCAACATCGAAGCCGTAATACATGAAATCTCTCCAATTTTTCCCTAAATTCGGGCAAATAAATTTTTCAAATTAAACATCTAGGACGCATTATCCATAACACTCCCCCTACAAACCGTGATGGATAACAAACTTATCTCGTGTTCGAATCTGTTTGAACAACAAGTCAGCACAAAGCGGTTAAAGGTTAGAGTGACGTCTCATTTTTAGTGTGCTCTATGAAAGCGTTCAGGCTTGGTTTGGTTGGATCGGACTTATAACGCGTCTTACTTAGCATGTAGCTTTCACGAAATGTCTCAAACCACAGCTGTAAAGTCTTTGCGCCCTGCTCTTCACCAGCCTGTTTCAAAACCAAGCTCGCTACTTCTGCAGTCGAGAGATGTTGTTCGTTGTCTGACTTACGCATCATGTATTGCGAAACCGATTCTGGTTCGATCGACAACACCGGTAAGTCTTGCAGATACTCTGAACGACGGAAAATACGTCGTGCTTCACGCCAACTACCATCAATAAAGATCAGCAACAACGTCTTGTTCGAATCTCGCATCTCACCAAGGTCAGCAACCACGCGTGATTTGTCATCAGTATAATCTTCAGGAAATACCACGACAGGCTGATATTTATCGTCTTTCAGCACATCAAGCATCTCTTGATTCGGTTCAGTGCGGTGCCAAAGGTAGGCATAGCTGTCTTTAACGGTATCAAGGATTAAACGGCCGGTATTACTTGGCTTAAGTATTTCATTGTCCGATAAGATCAACATGGTCGCGACGTTCGTATTTACGTCTGGTTGATGTTCACAGATACAGCTGTCTTGTTTGATTTTACAGAACTGACATCGAACCACTTTACACCCGCGCGCGTTAAACGGCTTGGTAGAAAGAGACAAACGGTGTTGATATAAACGGTGAAAAGCGTGGATTCTCATGGACAATAACGATAAATCTAGAAAAGTGGCACGATTGTACTTACAGTGTCCCTAGAATGATAGAAGGAATTCCCATGCAAGACCCATCACTGCTTCGCCTTGTTTTCTTTATTAGCGCTTTTGTTTTGTGTGCGTTGTGGGAATACCGTTTTCCACGTAAAGCACTGACTCAAAGCAAATGGTTTCGCTGGGGAAACAACTTTGCGTTAGTCGCTTTGAACAGCTTTCTATTGGCCACTATAATTCCTATCGCAGCATTTCAAGCGGCGGTTATCGCACAAGAAAACCAATGGGGTCTGTTCAATACCCTGTCACTTCCGAAAGAATTGACCATTCTGATCTGTGTATTGCTCTTGGATTGTGCCATTTACCTACAGCACTTGGTGTTTCACCGTGTTCCTTGGTTGTGGAAGCTACATCGAGTCCACCATGCGGATCTAGATATCGATGTCACAACCGGAACGCGCTTTCACCCTATTGAGATGATTCTTTCAATGCTCATCAAGGTGAGTTTGGTGATCGCACTTGGTGTGCCTGTCATTGCTGTCGTGATCTTTGAAATTGTTCTTAATGCGAGCGCGATGTTTAACCATAGCAATGCACGTCTTCCGCTATGGTTCGATAAACGATTGAGAAAAGTGATTGTGACACCAGACATGCACCGCGTTCATCACTCGGTCATTGTTAAGGAAACGCACTCAAACTTTGGCTTCTTTTTATCAGTGTGGGACATCTGGTTTAAGACTTACCGCGCCCAACCCAAGCTTGGTCATGACAAGGTGCATATTGGTGTTCCCGAGATTCAAGATGGTAAAGAGCAACGGCTAGATTTAATGTTACGCCAACCATTCGCTTCCTTCCCTCATTCCAAAGACAAGACCTAACGCCTCAAGAAAATAATAAAAAATGGCGCAAACTCATAAGAGATTGCACCATTTTTATATGCGTAGCTTCTCACCTTTCAGCGGCAATTCCCACTTCCGGACGACGTTTACACACTTACTTCAATACGTACTTATGAAGCATGGCTTGTTGGTGCCCTGCTATCTCTCCGACTTGCTCTGAACTCTCGATCATAGATTCAAGTTGCAGCTTAGTATTCTCGCCCTGCTCAGATACTCGAGTGATTGAATGGGTAACATCGACAGTTGCACGAGCTTGTTCTTCGGTAGCCACCATGATTTGCTCAACACGCCCTTTGATCTGGCTAACCGCAAATTCTATTTTCTCGAAGGCTTGTCTTACATCACCACTGGTTTGCAGTGCATTGGCCATCTCGCTTCTCGATTCCGTTACAGAAGCACGTGAGCGATCTGCTGCCGCTACTAGTTCGTTCATCATGCTACGAATATTGGTGGTTTGCTGGGATGTGCCGCTCGCCAATTTACGCACTTCGTCTGCAACTACCGCAAAACCTCGACCTTGTTCACCTGCTCGCGCCGCTTCTATCGCAGCGTTCAGTGCCAATAAGTTGGTGTTTTCAGCGATACCACTGATCATGTCGACCATTTCACGAATCTGTTTCACTCGACCATCCAAGTCAGCCATCGACTCTTCACTCATGCTAAGAGAGTGCTCAAGCGCTTGTAATCGTTGTTGGTTAAGGCCAACAACTTGGCTGCCATTCACTGACTCATCTTCTGCTATTTGAGCATCGTCGTTCGATGCGTTAGAGATACGAGCAATCTCACCAATCGATGCTTCCAGCTCCGTAATGGTGGTGATCATATTCTGAAGTGATTCGTTCTGCTCGTTCAAGCTCGAATTGGTTTGCTCTGCAGCGTCGTGGCTTACTTCTGCCGTTTGATAAAGCGTCTCACAGTTGCGCGTTACTAAACGAACCGAATCTGCGGTTGAATCAACGACCGTATTGAGTTTTGAAGTAATAACTTGCAGCTCTAGCGGCCCCAGTAATTCACTCTGTTTAGAGAAGTCATGATCTGCCAGTGAACTCAACTGTTGAGTTATGTTTTTAAGCCCTTTATTCATCCAACGGCGTAACACGAACCATGAAATCACAATGATTACGGCAATCACTAGCCCGCTGATAAACAACACACGATCAATATTGGTAATGGTTTGATTTACAACCAGTTCACTTTCATCAATCAGGTGGGAAGCGGTGGAAGACAGCTGATTCAATGTGCTAATGACGGTGTTCGCTAAGTTAATGACTTGCGTTAAGTTTTGCTCTTGCTGCTGAACCAGTTCGAGTTTCAAGAGGATCTGTTTGATCACGCCTTCTTCGGTAAAGCCTTCTTTCACCATCTCGTAAGGCGCCGTCAAGCTCGCGAACTCAACGATGTCTGGATGCCAATCGGCAAAATCGCTGTAAGCCAAGTTAAGGCCTGCGATTCGGTTTCTCAATTGACGGTATTCGTCTTGTGCTTTATCAATGTCAGGTTGCATCATCAACATCAAGAAGGTGTTCGCCATAGCAGACGCACTGGATGTGAATCGGTTCGCTGCATCGCTCGCTTCTGGGTTGTCTTCAACCAAGAATGAGCTGATTCGATTCATTTCTGGTCCGATAGATCCAACGCCATAACGGAACTCGCCCATTTTACTGTCGATCAGATTTTGCTTACTTTGAATCTCAATCTGCGCCAGCAGTACCGTGTTGGTCATAGCTTGCAGTTGCGCCATGTCATCGACAAGGATTTGTTGTTGCTCTAAAGAGATCGCATCAGGAAAAGATTGGGAAATAAAAAGAAGTTCCTCTAGCGTGGTATTGCTCTCTGTCGCGAGTTGGTCAATTGAGCCCCTTGTGGCATTCAGTGTATCTAAGTCGGTTGATTGGGTGCTGTAAGTGAGAAGTTTTACTTGTTCTAATACGCTTTGCGTTAATTCGGCGTTATGTAGAGCAAGGGGTAATGCTTGTTCCGAGAGTGCATCAAAATGTCCCCCGACCCGTTCAACGCCCCGAATGCTAACCATTGATAAAAAAGTAACAAGTAAAAGAATGGAAATAAATACAGCAGTGACGGTTTGAATGAGCGAGAATGTATAACGTGAGGGTTTTATTGATAAATTTGTGTCGGGCATGTGAAATCCAGTTTGACTACGAAAAGAGATATCCTTAAGTTAGGTCGTATACTAGAAGTCCTTGATGACGTTTTTATTTCAGTTTTTTGTCAGAAGAGTTACATATGAAAATCAGAAAAATGGCTGTAGTTACAATAACTTTAGCAACATTGGCTGCTTGTAGCTCGTCACCTTCGCCTTCTCAGCTTAGTCAAACCGCACAGAAACCCCTATCAAAGTCAGAACAATTGACTACAAACGCTTATATGAGCGTGTATGAACAGTGGAAAGGCGTGCCATACCATTTCGGTGGGACCTCATTTCGAGGTATAGATTGCTCTGCTTTTGTTCAAATCGCAGTGCAAAATGCGACTCAACAAGCTCTACCAAGAACCACAAAAGACCAGAGTAAAAAGGGAAAAGAAATTGCGTATGGGCAGGCAACAAGCGGTGACTTGGTGTTTTTCAAGACTTCGATGACGGTGCGACATGTAGGCGTTTATTTAGGAAACAACCAATTTCTACATGCCTCGACATCGAAAGGTGTGATTATTTCTAGGTTAGATAACCCTTACTGGGCATCCAAGTTTTGGCACTTTAGGCGTTTATAGCGGTTCGAAAGATAAACCGCTGAGCGAGGTAACTCTAGAAAGATACGACTTAAACGCCCGTTGTTATTATGCTGATTAATTACGACGATAAATGAGCAAACAAACCGTTAATCGTATTTAGCAACAGCAGTATCAAACAGGTTCTTCACTAACGCGATGTACTCATCGAGGAATACAATTTGTTCGTTAGTCGCTTTCTTAGCCCACACACCCGCTAATACTTCACCAAGATCCGCTACGACGGCATCTGCTTCTTTCAAAAGTTGAAAACGAACGCTCGAATGCAACTCTGGGTTTTGCTCGAAAATAGCCATGATGTTTGTTGAAATCATGTCGGTAACAATGTCTTCGACACTTTCGTTTCCAGTATCACCATTACTATTGGTAAACACATCAAGGTTGAATGATAGGTGCTCGATTAAAGCCAAATAGCCATCGGTTTCTACAACCACAATAATTCTCCGTTTTAAGCTCTAGAGCAGATTAATACGTACTTGCCTAATACTATGTAAATGAAGCTATTTGTCATCACTTTATTGCCCAAAACCACATTTAAATGATCCTAGTTAGTATTTCAGCTTAAAATTAAATCGATATAGCTTTATGTGGTATACCTGCCTACTTACGACATAAGTAAATTCACGCTAAAGAAGTGTAAGACAAACTTTGAAGCAAAGTATTGCGCCAGTTAACAATAGCCCTTTCAACTTACTCTAAAAGCTCATTTGATTTAGTCGCTAGACAATAACAAGCTCAAACCTCTTTTCCAGTTTGTGGCGTTCAAAACCGTTTCGATTGTGAGACCAGTTCCAAACTATTTCATCACGTCAGGTTTTCAATTTATGTTTGTATTTCAAAGAGCTTGAATCAGTTCGAGTTCACAATTCGGCCAATTGATTCTACGTAAGATGAAGAAGAGCTAAGAACATTGACGAGTGCGTCTATAAATTGTTCAGATTTATCCTAAACTATTGCTATTAAACAAACAGTATTTCTAACCTTCAATCTTTTTAACTTTCAGTCTTTGAGGATTTCCTATGTGGCAGGCCATTTCTCAACAACTTTCAGATACTCTTCTATTTAACTTTCAGATTACTGAACGTACCAAGGTTTCTGGTGGCGACATTAACGATTGCTATATGATCAGCGATGGTAATGAGCGTTACTTTGTGAAAGTGAATCAGCGAGAATTTTTACCTAAGTTTGAAATTGAAGCTGAGAACTTACGCTTGTTAAGAGAAACCTCCACTGTTTACGTTCCTGAGTTGGTGCTTATTGGCAAAACCAAAGAGTGCTCGTTCATTATTCTGAATTACTTGCCGACCAAACCGCTCGAGACGGGCAACAATAGCTTCGATTTCGGCGTTCAGCTTGCGCGGCTTCATCAATGGGGCGAGCAAAAAGAGTTTGGTTGCGACCAAGACAACTATATCGGCAGCACACTTCAACCCAACCCTTGGCATAAGAAATGGGGTCGCTTTTTCTCTGAGCAACGCATTGGTTTCCAACTGCAACTGCTCAAAGAGAAAGGCATCGAGTTTGGTGATATCGATGACATCGTTGATGTGGTGAATATGCGTCTTGCTGGCCACAACCCTCGCCCTTCTTTGCTTCATGGGGATCTTTGGAATGGCAATGTTGCTAACTCTGCGTTTGGCCCAATTTGCTACGACCCTGCTTGTTACTGGGGGGACCATGAGTGTGATTTGGCGTTAACTGAATTGTTTGAAGGTTTCCCTAAAGAGTTTTATGAAGGTTACCAGAGCGTCAATCCACTCGACGTTGGCTATACTGATCGGAAAGACATTTACAACTTGTACCATCTTCTTAACCACTGCAATCAATTTGGCGGCGAATATTTAGCACACACTGAAGCATGCATTCAGAAGATACAGGCCGTTTAATACCAATTACAGCTGTTTATAACCGAATACGATTGGTATCAGTTACAGTGAGGAGAATTTGCCATGCATAAATACACAGAGAAACATGTCTCCTGTCCGCATTGTGGGCACGGTATTAACATCACGCTTGATGCATCTAATGGTAGCCAAGACTTCTATGATGATTGTCCAGCGTGTTGCAATGCCATTCATTTGGATATGCAGGTTGACGAAGTAAGAGACAGAATCAACCTTTCGATTGATGCCGATGATGAACAAGTATTCTGACAATCAGTTTCTCGTTTAAACCATGATCAAAAAGAGCACCTCACGTGCTAATGCCGTTCACTTAAG
>NZ_JBFRKQ010000100.1:0-1334 GCF_041469505.1 Vibrio sp. 10N.286.49.E11 | reverse complement strand
TATATGGAATCCACGTATTTACAAAGTGATTTTGGCAATAAAAGTTAAGATGCGGTCGTATATTCGGCTTCTTATTGAAGGAGCTACCCTCTAGCCTTTGATGTTTTGCGCACCTACTGTCCTTATCGCGTTAGCAGCTTTTTACAGCATGACAGAATGGCCAGGTTCTCAGTAGGTTGGTCTTACCTTTTATGCATCATCATTTTGTAAAATTTAAAAATTTGGTAGTGATTAATGAGTGAGTAATACTGGTTTATATTCAGTCTCATACCGAAGCATTGCCCACGCAGTACGTACCACTTTGTTAGCCAGTGCAATGCAGGCCTTCTTGAAGCCGATACGATCTATGATGTTCCTCAACCAAGCGTCCTTCTGAGTCTTCGGTTTTTCGGGTAGTCGCCCAACGTATGACATTGCGCCAAGATAAAGAAGCGAGCGTAGCTCCTTCACACCACCGCATTTATCGATCCCAATCATAAAAACTTTGCCTCCTGAACTGTGCTGTTTAGGTGTAAGACCAACAAATGCTGAAGCTTGTCTTCCATTCTTGAACTGCTTTCCATCACCAAGAGTTGTATAGAGCATCGCAGCAGTTGTTTCACCAACCCCTTCAATGCCCATTAATCGTTGGCACGGCTCTATCTGACGGGTTAAAGCATTTTTCTCTTTTTCGAATGCGATGAGTTTTGCTTTAAGTTCTTTATATTGCTCCCAAAGCATCGACAGAACGGATACGACATTGGAGGGTATTGGTGTATCGCCATCAAGCACGGTTTGAACCGACGCTTTTAAGCCTTTTTCACCTCTAGGGTTTGCTATCCCGTAGCCCAAAATTGTCCCTCTAATGTGAAGAGCTAGGGAAACAACACTACGAGATAAGAATCTACGGCTAGTTTCTAAAGAATGCATAGCTTGTTGTTCCAATGACTTTGGACGACTGTACTTGATACCAATTTGTATAGCGGCGTTAGCGATGGCGAGAGCATCATTATGATCCGTTTTATGACCTTCTAGGTATCCTTTCACCTTCTTAGGGTTAATGATTCGGACTTCATGCCCAAGTTTTTCTGCTAATTGCCCCCAGTAATGGCAACCGCAACAACCTTCCATGGCGACAATCGAAGGCTTAGCCTTTGCCAAGAACTCTTTCATCTTCTGGCGACTCAGAGGTTTATTGGACATTAGCTCACCATGAATGCTGATATGGCAGGCTTGAAGAACATTTTTTGCTAAGTCGATAGCGATAACATTTTTAGTCAACATATTGGAACCCTCGGTTTTTTCTCACACTCCTAAGTCTAG
Source organism: Vibrio sp. 10N.286.49.E11 (assembly GCF_041469505.1). Taxonomy (NCBI): domain Bacteria; kingdom Pseudomonadati; phylum Pseudomonadota; class Gammaproteobacteria; order Vibrionales; family Vibrionaceae; genus Vibrio; species Vibrio sp. 10N.286.49.E11. The sequence continues at coordinate 32 of NZ_JBFRKQ010000100.1, read as the reverse complement.
ATTGCTAAGGAGGGAGTGGATTCCATACATCA